>CAVGRR010000004.1:0-63439 GCA_963631655.1 Eggerthellaceae bacterium | reverse complement strand
GCGAACAACAATGTCAACAGCAATGCTATTGATGTTATCATTTTCAATTTCATTTGCTTCACATCCCTCGAAATCAGACCGCCGCGGTCTTCGCGATCTCTCCGCGCAACGGTGTTGCATCCCTTAAACAGCACTTTTCGGCGGCGGCCTGTTCTTGGTGCCCCGGCGTATCGGTGTCAACTCCGGGCCAAAATCGTTTCTAATAATGTACACATTTTGTCAACTACCTGTCAACATTTTGTCTACTTATTGTATACACTATGTCTACGTGGCCTATATAAAGATTTATCGAACATGTTCAAATTAAGGGCAGACGAAAAAAATATAACATTAAAATGTATAATTTTATGAGGAATTCCTAAAAATTTTACCGATATGATGGAAGGCCGAATTCACAAAATAGGCCATCAGACCGAAGAAAAACGCGGAACCGAATCCGCACTGAATTTGACAAAAAACCCCACCGGGATCACCGGCAGGGGAAAAGGGTTTCAGATCACTCGTAACCGCGTCCGAGGACGTGCTTCCTGTCCTCGGCCTTGATCTCGGTGTACTGGTTGAACTTGAACCTCTGGATGTTCTTCTGGAACTGTCCGTCGGCGGGCATGATCTTCTTGATGTTCTGCATCATGGAGAACATGAAGGAGGACAGCCTGTGGCTCATTCCGATTCCGAACTTGGTCATTCCGCAGACGAGGTGTCCGGGGTTCATGACGTCGTGGGGATCGAGGTAGGTCTTGAGCTCCCTCATGAGTCCGACGGTGTTGGCATCGTGGGCCGCATCGAGGTTTCCTGCGAAGAAGATACCGTATCCGGTGGACCTTCCGCCGTAGACCTCCGCCCTGTCACCGAGGTACATGTTGAACGAGAAGGACAGCATACCGGTCATGAGCTCGTCGTCCTTGAAGTAGTAGGGCATGAACAGGGTGGTCTGGTTGTCGACCATGACACCGATGACCCCTCCGATGTCCATCTTCATGACATCGAATCCCTTGTAGCTCTCCTCGACGAACTTGCCCCAGCATTTGGCAGGTACGATGACCTCTGCGGGGATCTCACCGATTCCGACCTTCCTCGCCCTGAACTCGTAGCAGCGCTCGTCCCACTCGTGGGATGCGATCTCGTCGGCGACCCTCTTTCCGCCGTATTTGGCAGCGATCTCGTCAACAACGGCGATCTCCATGTCGACGTACCTCTCCTGTCCCTGGAAGGTGACACAGAGAAGGTTCTTGACATCGGGGACGTGAAGTCCCGCGTCCTTCTGGTGCTCGAAGTGGTAGTGGTCGGACCAGGCGATGTGGAGAGGCCTGACGCTTGCGTGGGCGATGATCTCCTGGATGACGGGGTTGGCGTCGGCGAGGTTCTCGAAGTCGTATGCGACGGGGTGGATGACTCCCATGGGGTGGATCCTCATGGTGACGGTACCGAACAGACAGAGGGTACCTTCGCTTCCCTCGAAGAACTGGTTGAGGTTGAGGCCGGAGTTGTAGTTGCCCATGTTTCCGTAACCGGTGTGGAGGACCTCTCCGTTGGGGAGGATGACCTCGAGGTCGAGGACGTTGTCCTTGGCGGATCCGTACTTGAAGGATCCGATACCCATACCGTTGGTGGACAGCCAGGCACCGATGGTGCCTGCGGGGAACGAGGAGGGGTAGGAACCGACGATGTAACCTTCTTTCATACAGGCATCGAGGGTGGCTTTCCAAGTGGCGCCGGACTGGACCTTGACGACCATGTTCTCGGCGTCGACGACGACCTTGTTGAATTTGGAGGAACAGTCGCAGACGATACCGCCGTATGCGGGCTGTGCGCCTCCGAGACCCCAGGTGGAGTTTCCGCGGGGAGTGACTGCGATTCCGTGCCTGTAGGCGACCTTCATGACCGCGCTGATCTGGGCGGTGGTGCTGGGCCTGACGACGACATCGGGGATGTTGTCGAAGGCGATCCCTGCAAGTTTGGGAAGGGGTGCGAGGTCGTGGCAGTAGAGGAGCTTCTCGGGACCTGCCTCGTTGACGTTGTCCTTTCCGAGGGCTTCGATGAGCATCTCGCGGATGGCGTCGGAGTAGTCGCGGGAGAGTTTGTCTCCCTCTTTGGCGATCTCGGTAACATCGGGCTCGGCGATGAAGTCGGCGAGCTTCCTCATGAATTTGGCGGTGTCCGCGTCGTGGATCTTCTCGAGGTTTCCTTCTGCGAATGCCCATCCGCAGGTCTTCCTTCCGCCGCAGGCCTCGATGGTCGCCTTGATGTCGTCGCAGCTGTCGGAGCTGACGAGGGCGGTGTACCTGTCGACGATGAGTGCGCCTTTGACGGTCGCTTTGGCGAGGTTCCGGAGGGGGATGACCGCGCGGAACTTGTTGCACTGGGGTTTGTAAACCTCCTCGGACCTCTTTCCGCCGTTGGCCTCGATGATGAGGTCGGTCTCGTCGACATCAGCGTCGACGAAGTCCTCGGCACCCTGGTACTCGAGGAACAGGAGGGTCTTTCCCTCTCCGGGCTGGATGCTGAACCTCATAGGCTTGAGGTTGGCGTGGCGGGAGATGGCGTCGACGACGGGGAACGCCTCTGCAAGTCCTCCGGCGAGTTCGTAGGCGACGAACTTGGTGACGCCTGCGGGGTAGAGCTTGATGGTGGCGGAGGTGATGATGCCCATCGCACCCTCGGCTCCGGAAAAGAGCTGGTTGAGGTTGTAGGCGGACATGTATGCTCCGATGTTGTTGTAACCGGTCTCGATGACGGTACCGTCCTTGAGGACGACCTCGAGGTTCATGACTGCATCTTTTGCAGATCCGTACTTGTAGGTTCCGTATCCGGGGGCGTTGGAGCCCATCCAGTCACCGACGGTGACCCTGGAGGGGTGGTACGGGCGGGATCCGACGGTGAATCCCTGGGCGGCGGCCGCATCCATGACGGCCTTGTAGGTCGCTCCGGCCTTTGCTTTCACAGCATAGTCCTCGGGGACGACCTCGACGGTCTGCATCTCCTCGGAGAAGGTGACGGTGATGGGTGTGTTTCCGCAGACGGCGGCGGTGACGCCGGCGTTTTTGGCGATCATGGTTACGGCAGCTACCTGCTCGGTGCTGGAGACAGTAACGGTGACTCCTCCCTCGGTGGTCTTGACATTGGCTCCACCAACAGCACCCTCGAGGGCACTGATAACTTCAGGGGTAAGTTCGCAGTTCTTTTCGTTGCAATCCATAGTAATTTCCTCCTGGCCACGGTGTGGCAGGATATGTCGTCTGGTAACCTATGATATTAATTAATAGTTTGGTCGTCGGCCCCGGCCATATGGCGGTGCAGATGACCGCTGGACACCACCTTTTCACATACCTCCGGAGATGCCCTGAACAGATGCGTGCGGCAGTCGCAGTCGGAGCATCCGAATCCGTCCATCTCCGGGACCCCTCCGCACTCTTCGACCAGATGTGCCAGATCGCATTCCGGGATGAAATCGGGATAGGATTCCCACGCCTCGGAACTGTCGCAGGATACGGTAAGAAAATCGATGTGCCATTTCAGGCATTTCTCATGTGCCAGATGACGCTTCAAACGCTGGTCGAGGCCCGCCATGGCACTGCCTACGTAACAGTATGTGCCAGCAGCGAAAAGGTGAGGGCCTTTGGCCCCCACGATGATGTTTATGTCCCGGTCGAAGGTGACGAAAAGAACGTAGGTCCCCTTCCGGACGGTCATTGGGAGGCCTTCAGGGAATCCTCGTAGGCCACCTGGGACCTGGTCTTGATGCGGATGAGCATACTGCTGTCATCGATCTTCGAAGGTGAGATGAAGCACACATCGCCCAGTCTGCGTCCGTAGACGGTCATGTTCTCGATGGCCTCGTGATACTCTTCGTAAGGGATCTTCGCCCTGAGTCCGTCGAGATGCATCACCAGAGGCGCAGGCCTCAGACACATGTCGATGGGTTCGAAGTTCTCCAGCAATGCTTTGATCTCGGTCGGATGGACGAACGGCGGGTCCTCCTCAAGCGCCTTCTTCTTTTCGGCAAGGACCTCTTCGATACGGTCCCCGCACTCCTCGAGCTTCTTCCTCTCGGCAGGTTCCCTCATACGCGAGGCCTTCCTTCCGATACCGCTGACGATGGCGTCGCAGGTGTCGTCGATGCCCTCGGGCTCCGGTCCGCAGACCAGAACGGTGGGGACATTGATCTTGGTCAGGAGCAGTTCGGCCTTGGTCTCCACGCAGGATTTGAAGTTGCCGAGCATGAAGACACAGGCGTCATACTCATCGATGACCGAGGTCTCCTGCAGGTTGATCTGGGACGTGTTCTTTCCGCGTCCCCTGGCGAGACCCATGACCACGGTGACGGCACCGCATCTCCTGAGATATTCGGCTATGTCGCAGATGGGGTGGGGCATGTGGTGACGTCCCAGGGTGGGACCGACGATGGCAATTTCTGTTCCCGCAAGAGGCACCTCCTTCACCTGTCCGCCGATGTCCTTGCAGAGCGCCTCCACCATCTCCCTGTCCTCGGACGGGATCGACATGGTGACGGTGAGCATCTGGGAACTGCGGTTCTTCTGAAGGACCACTCCGCCCACATCCTCGATCATCTCATAGAGTTCGTCGGAACGGTACACTCCTCCGTCGTACATTATGACCTGATACATCACTCGGCCCCCTTCTGCATTTCCTCGTGGATCTTCATTCCCTCTTCCAGATACTCGGTCAGCATCCTCTCCTCCGTGGCGACGATGGTTACCACATCTCCGTCGAAGAAGGTGCGTCTCACGCGGATCCCTTCGGGGAGCACGCGGAAGAGTGCTCCCAGGATCTCCTGGATGGGCTGTTCGTCGGATTCCACCACGATCTCGTCCACTTCGAAGGAGCTTTCAGCTCCTGTAACTGAAATATCCAGTCTGTCCAGCTGCTGGACGTTGTCCCTTCCGTACCTGTTCCAGAGTGCGGTCAGGATTCCGGGAGCGTACAGCTCGTCGGTGATGCTCACGTAGACGGTATCCTGTTCGGTCCTGGTGGACGCCACGGTACCGATGGTCCTGGCGGCAGGCCTGGCCTTCATCTTCAGGGAGATGATGAACAGGGGAACGGTGGGCTTGAGGACGAGATAGGACTTCTCCACGGCGGCGAGCTTTCCCACGTCGCCCATGATCTCCTCGTAGAGAGCACGGTATTGTTCATTTCCGAACTCGTCGGTGCCCACGACCGTTGTGTTGTGTTCTGTCATCGGAACCCTCACAGCAATCCGGAACTCAGCAGGGCACCGCCCACGGCACCGATGTACTGGGAATCCGGCGGAACTATCGGAGGTTCGCCGAGGACCTCTCCGAGGGCCTTGACCAGACCTTTGTTGAGGGATGTTCCCCCTACTTCGATGACAGGATGCCTGACCTCGATCTCCTGCAGCTGCTGCTCATAGACCTGCTCCGCGACGGAATGACAGGCAGCGGCGGCCACATCCTCGAAGGTGTTGCCCGCTCCGAGCAGGGTGACCAGGTCCTGGATACCGAAGACCGAACAATAGGAGTTCATCTTGGCCTTGGTCCAATCTCCTTTGACGGCATAGTCTCCCAGTTCGGAGACCGGGATCTTGAGCCTGCGGGCGGTCATCTCGAGGAAACGTCCGGACGCACCGGCACAGATTCCTCCCATGGTGAAGTTGTCCGGAACTCCGTCGCGTACGGTGATGGCCTTGTTGTCCATTCCTCCGATATCGATGATGGTGGCCTCTCCGCGCTGTTTGTTGGCGAGCCACACCGCACCTTTGGAGTTGACGGTGAGCTCCTCCTGCACGAGTTTGGTGTTGAAGTGCTGTCCCAGAGTGAACCTTCCGTAACCGGTGGTTCCCATGGCCTCGATCTGTTTGTACTCCACACCGGCCATCTTCATGGCCTCGTCAAGGACCTCGGTGGCACACTGTATGACATCTCCGGAGGCGGTCCACGCCTTGCCGATGATCTTGTTGTTCTCCATGATGACGCACTTGGTGGTCGAGGAACCGGAGTCGATACCTGCCGTTATACCTGTCTGACGCTCCCTGGCGAGGAGTTCCTTCCTGGAGACGATGGTGACCAAGGCCTCCATCCTGGTGAGCAGCTGAGAGGCCTTGAGCCTCTCGGTGAACGAATATGTCACGACGGGAAGCCTGGTGTTGTCCTGAATGAACCTGCGGAGCTCGTTCCTGACCAATGCGGCCTCGGCGCACCTGAAACAGGTGGTGATGAACACCGCGTCGGCGTCGTAGAGCTTGTCCGCCAGACTCACGGCCCTGGCGATCATCAGCTGGAGCTGAGGCGATTTGGGGGTGAAACCGAAACGTTCCAGAGCGGATTTGACCTGACTGTAGGAAACGTCGGGATAGACTATTTTCGCTCCGACGGAACGGGCCGCGGATTCGATCTCATACTGGATTCCGCTGTACTCCGTACCGCAGGACAGCTGTGCGATTCTGATTGTCATTGTTTCAGACCTCCGAGGAAATCCCTGATCTGACCCACCATTGTTTTAGCTTCCTCCTCATTGGAAGGGTAACTGACGGTCAGTGCCGGGATCCCGCGTTTCTTGATGCAGTATTTGGCGAGTTCGTTCGAACGGTCGCATCCGACGCATCCGAAGCTGAACGGGGGATTGTCTATGATGATGGCGGCGTCGGCGGCCTCGATCATCGGACCCCACACGGCGAGCCTGCCGCGGATACCGGACGGGACCTCCACGCCGGCGTATTTGAGTCCCTTGACCACATCTTCAAGGGTGACGTTCATGGGGGGCATGTCGACCTCGATGTTGTCGATCTTCTCCTGAAGGACCGCCATGGTGCTCAGAGGCTCATGGCCCATTCTCTCCACGAGATCGAAAAGTATCATACTGTTTGGGGGATCTATGAATATCTTCATCTGAAAGCCTCTGTGATCTCTTTCAATTTGGTTGCTGATAACTGTGTTTTCTCGACGGGGAGAGCGTATTCCGTATCTCCTGCGTCGATGGCGTCCAATGCGGCCTGGATGAGCGGAAGGCATCCCCATTCCGCCTCCAACTGGGAGAATCCGGGCCTGGTACCGTGCTGTGCGCGGCACCTCCTGGGATCTCCGGCGGGGAATCCCCTGACCTTGGAGAAGACCTCGTTGCGGTAGGTGGAACGTACTTTCTTTATGACCTCGGCCATGGTCTCCTCGTCGGATTCGACGAGACATCCATAACAGGTCTCCTTCACACTGACGTGATGGGACATGGTCTGCACGTCGCGGACAAGCTGGTCCGTGGTGACATCCGAATTCGGTGATATCATGAGAAGGCGCGTCACTCTCTCTTTGCTCATAGTTTCTCCTCCGTGATGTAGATGATCTGCTCATCCTCGAGGATCTCCATCTGGGACAGGTCTCCGAGGAAGGTTCCCACGAGGTTGGTTCCGTACGGTTCCTCTCCGGTGGGCCCGTACTGTTTGCTGTCGACGAGCCTTATTCCGATGAGACCGTGGTGGGGCCTCGACTGGTTGGTCACACCGATCTCTCCCTTCTTGCACTTCTTGAACGGGTCCTGCGGATAGAGGTTCTGGGACCTTGCGTCGTCCCCGTAGAACGTGGCCATCGGGGACCCGGGGAAGGAGAACTGGGTCTTCAGCTGTCCGATGGGTTTGTGGCTCAATCCGGTGACCTTCTTGAAGTAGTGGATGGTGGCCTCGTCGGAGGTCTTGATGGCGATCCTGTAGACCTGGTCCTTCGGGACACCGATGGTCTCGACCTCTCCCTCGCGGATGGCCTCCATGGTGGACTCCGGTCCCTGGTCGACGATGATGGCGGAATCGGATGTGTCCCCCTTGCGGATCTGTTTCACCCCGTACTTGGAAAGGAACTTCTCTCCGGCCGCCTGGGTCATTCCTACGGATAACACCCTCGGAGGTTCGGTGGACACCGTGATCTTGTCCCCCGCCTGGGCGAGGGTCACCAGGGACATTCCTCTTTCGACGGTCCCGGCAAGGCTCAGTCCGGGGGCGGCGGGACGTCTCTCCTTGTACATCAGGACGTGTCCCTGACCTGTTCCCTCGGTACGGACCATGACAGTCCCAGCATCGCGGACGGCGGCGTTCTCCGCCTTGAGGTCCACATCGAGATCATCCCTGCACCCGAGGAAGGTCCCGGTGCCTTCGGACACGTTCACGTATCCCTTGGCGGACACCACGAGCAGATGTTCGGCGGCCCCGGGCGATTCGGGATCGAGTTTGACACAGACCTCGGTACTGACCGCACAGCCCTCTTCGAGGGGATGTGCCAGATCCGTTGTGACGGTGACATTGTCCTTGCTGGTCTCGGAGACCACAGGTTTGATCTCCCTGAGGGATTCTCCCTCGCGGATGACATCCAAAAGATGTCTTCCCACGGTTATCTTTCCGATCTTGCCGGAACCCGCACCGTAGGCCTTGGTGAAATTGGAACGGGAGACCATCAGATAGGTGGTCTGATTGTCGTTTCCTCCCAATGAGAAGAAACACTCGAATTTCTTGTAATTTCCCTCTGCTGGGTCATGTGCGATCCCAGTGGGGAACGAACCGAAGGCGACCAGGTCCTTGTTCGCCCATCTGACGTTGGAACCTGTTATTCCTTCCACATGGTCCTTGAAAAGTCTGGCTTCAGGTGTATCATAGAGATGAAGGACCATCTCTCCCGCGTCGGTGACGATGGAGAAATCATTGGTCGTCTGGGTCATTCTCTCTGTGGAATGATAAATTGAAATCAGGGAACCTTCCGCATAGTTCTCTCCGGCCACCGCATCCTTCAGCAGCGAGCCGTCCTTCAGGACCTTCTCTTTACCGTTGACCTTGATCTTCAATAACGTCCCTCCTTCGGAAGGATCTTCTGAAGCTTCGATGCGATCTCGTCGAGCTTCTCCTGGGGACAGGTGACGCCCCTCACGACACCGGTGACAATCTCCTCGACGGAACCGAGGGTGTTGATGTTCTCATCGTCGGGCATGACATCACGGGTCTTCACTCCGATGGCGGCGAAATCCTCGAAATCCACAGGGCACTGGGACACCACGACCGCAGGCAGATTCACATTCCTGAGGATGAGCCTCGCCTTGTAGATGATGTGGTTCCTCACATTACCCAGATGGATCAAAATGACCTTGTACTGACGGATCCTCTCCGCCTCGATGGGGTCGAGTCCGAACCTGGTCCCGGTGGACACATCGGGAGCATCCGTAGGTACTCCGGACCCTGCGTTGACCACAAGGACCGAAGCATTGATGCCGATCTCCCTGAGCGCATAGGTGATCTCGCAGACCGGTTTGGTTATGTGCCTCCTTCCGGGACCCATGGCGATGACGCAGACGTCCTTGCCGCTCTCGGAGATGGTACCTCTCTGTGCCAGACCTCCTCCGATACCCAGACCCTGGGAGTCCCTGCATTCGACAAAGCTCAGCTGCCTGCCGATCTGTTGTTTCATAAACGGACCTCCTTATTCCATAGGGCCCCTGAGTTCCTCGAACTTCTTGATCATGTCATCGGGCTTTCCGATGCCTGCGATCTTTCCGTCCCTCATGAATGCGGCACGGTCGCAGCAGTTCTCGACGAAGTCCATATCGTGGCTGACGACGATGAACGTTTCACCCAGAGTCTCCCTTGCGCGGAGGACGGATTTGGCCACAATGAGCTTGGTGATGGGGTCCATGGTACCCGTAGGCTCGTCAAGGATGACGATACGGGGTTCCTTGATCAGGACCTGTGCGAAAGCGATCCTCTGGCACTCTCCGACGGAGAGGGTGTCGGGATAGGATTCGAGGATGGCGTTGAGGTCCTTCTTCTCGAATCCGACGCTGACGAGCACCTGCATGGCCTTCATGCGGGCGAGCTCCGCAGGCATGTTGATTCCGATGCAGGTGGTGAGGTTCTGAAGCACGGTGTCGAAGGGGTACAGGGTGTATTCCTGGTGCAGGATACCGATGTAGGGGGTTGCACGTCCCTTGTTCTGGAAACCGTCCTTGGACATGTCGACCCAGTCGTCTCCGATCCTTACCTCGACCTTTCCTTTGGTGGCGTTGGTGAGTCCGCAGATCATCCTGGAGAGGGTGGTCTTTCCGGCACCGGAGAATCCGACGAGTGCGAAGCATTCCCTCTCGCTGATGGAGAAGGAGACACCGTCGACGGCCTTGACGACACCTCTGGACACTGAGAAGTAGTGCTTCTCGGCATCCTTCACCCTGACGAGCTCGGTACCGATGTTCTCCACTTCGGACCTGTCGAAGTGGTATCCTTTCATGAATTCGACGGAGATGTCCTTGGGGGATCCGGACATCTTGACCGCTCCGCCCTCGAGCCAGAAGGCGTCATCGGCCATCTGGTCCAGTGCCTCGGGCCAGTGGGAGGCGAACACCATGCAGATGTTGTTCTCCTTCACGTACTGGACGAGCTTGTGGTGGATGATGTCGGCGGTGTACGGGTCGAGGGTACCGGTGGGTTCGTCGGCCAGGAAGAACAGGGGCTCTTTGGCGAGCTGCCTGGCGATGACGATCCTCTGTTTCTCTCCTCCGGACAGGTCCCTTGCGATGTGCATGGTCCTGTGGCTCATGTTGACGAACTCGAGAAGGGAGATGGCCTTCTCGACGCGGTTGGGAACGTTCTTGTCGATAGCTTCGAGAACATTCTCGATGACAGTGAGGTCTCCCCAGAGGGCGAAGGTCCTCTGAAGCATGATGGAGATGCGCGCCTTGATGGCATCTCTGAGCGGATCGAATTCTTTAAGAGCCCAGAAATCGACATCGAGATGCTCCATATCCCCACGGCAGGCCTTGCAGACCTGGCCTTCGAACGGAAGACCCAGCTTTCCGCAGCTGACGCAACGGTTGACGTGGTAGATGACGCGTCCGGTATCGGGGGCGTATTCGGTGTTGCCTCTCAGCATGTGGAGGAGGACACTCTTTCCGGATCCGCTCTTACCGATGAGTCCGGTGATCTGACCTGTATGGATGACGGTACTGAAATTATCTAAAACAAGCTTGCCGTTGAATTTTTTGGTTACGTTCTCAATCGTAATCAGTTCGACCGAGGATGACATAAGTCCAGATATACTCCGCTCTATAAATGTTGACTCATTTTTCACAATGTATGTTGGATGGATGAAAAGTCCTATGTTGGCGCTTAGATATAAAAACTTAATATATTGGTTGAATTATATATCCATCCATGACACCTATCGAATCCCGTCCGCGCATGGGAGGCCCCATCCCCAAATTCAACAACTATCACATCTGGAAAGCTTTGTACTGTCTGAATAAGGAGTCGCCGATAGGCCGTAAGAAACTCGCATCCCTGCTCAACATCGGAGAAGGAAGCACCAGGACCATCCTGTCGATCCTCACGGAGACCGGCGACATCGTCATCAGGAAGTCCGGGATCGCACTGACCCAGGAAGGAAAAAAGACCTGGTACAGAGTGTCGATGAACATATCCCCCATCGAGGTCGATTCGCTTACCATCGGTAAGGTCAACTGTGCTGTTCAGGTGCCGGGAGCCGCGAACAGGGTGTCCTTCGGATGCGAAGAAAGGGACAGGGCGATCAAAGCAGGTGCAATAGGTGCCACCACGCTGCTTTATCTCAACGGTATCCTGATGTTCCCCGGGAACGACTATCCCCTTGACGCGAAATCGGAAAGGATCATCAGGAACACGTTCGAACTGTCCGACGGAGATGTCGTCATCATCGGTACCGGAGACACCATGGAAATGGCCGAGGAAGGTGCCGTAACGGCAGGTCTGGGTCTTTTCGAAGATCTCCATCAGGCACCCCCGGAACAGATCTCCATGTCGGATATGGGTTCCCCCAAGGAACTGCTTGCCATCGCATTCATGATCCACGATCTCGTGGGCGGACTTCCCGTCTGCGCGAAGGGAAAGAACGACCTCGGCATCCGTATCGAGAACGGTGCGGTCATAGACAACGCCTACACCGGTGCCGTGCTCGAGGAGGTCCTCAAGGTCGGAACCACGATCAGGCGTGTCGCCACTTCCGGACCTTACAAAGGTATCAGGGTCATCGTGACCCCTCTGGAGGTCAACAACAAGACCGTGGCCGCCATCGGTGTCGTGGACATCAGGTCCATGGCGGGAATCACCAATCTCATCCGCCTCAATGAAGACGACGAGCTTTGAAGGTAATATAATGGATAACCCTCAGTTGCCCCTGGAAATAATCCAGAACATGAAAGGGGTCAGGCATGCATTCTATCTGAGCAAGGAAACACTAGAGAAGATGAGGGTCGAAGAGGCCACCGTCACTGCGGCAGGCGGAAAGATCGCTGCCCTCAACCAGGGCTTCAATGAAGCCCTCCAAAGAGAACACGTCATCGCGATCATCAAAGATCCCAGGTTCAGGCCTCCGCCCGAGCCTACAGTGGTGCTTCAGTCGGAGGACGGGAAGATCCTCGGAGAAGAGGTTTTCCCCACGAACAAGGACCAGTATACGGGAAGAACTGACATCGTCTGGCTCTTTGAGTCTTTTGTCCTTTTCCCTGAAGTTAAAGGCGAAGGACAGGAACGTTTCGTCATGCCTCCGGTCAGTTTCCCGGAGCTCAACGAAAGCAACGGATGCAAGGATGTCCTTTCCTGCAGTCCGGCACCCACGACGGACAAGATCATGCGTGAGGACAACGGCTATGCGGACGATTCCAGGTTCGCATCGGTCCTCGTCGCATTCGACGACTGTCCTGTCAAAAACTGATCAAAAAACACAGTCCCAGATGCTGGTTTTTATTCAGCATCTGGTCCTATTAAAAAGCCCGGATTTCCGGGCAAAAAGTTTCAGAAGTAGGGGATCTTGCCCTTCTCGCATCCTTCGGTGCAGAGTCCGACTCCGAGCCAGAAGTTGAAGATGAAGTTGAACAGGGCGACGATTCCGAGAACAGTCCTGACTGCGCCGATGTCCGAGCCGTTGGTGGTCATGATCGACATTACTCCGACCAGCAAGAAGATCAATGCGGTCGTGGTAAGCAGAAGTACCATCAGCTTAGGCAGCTTGAGAGCGTATGCCCAGTAGATGAAGAACAGGAATATGATTCCGAATACGATCGCACCCCATGCACCGAGGGAACCGTATTCTCCACCACTGAACACGACAGCGATACCGACAAGCACCAGAACTGTCATTCCGAAACTGCTGTTTGCCATATATGCCAGCAATCCGGTCAAAATAATCAAAGCACCGAGCCAGGTAGCAACGCTACCGGCGTCGAATTTAGAAAAGTCACCATCCATGATCAGGTTGCCGAGTGCCAGAGGCAGTGATACCGCCGCCACGATCAGCAGACCCAATCCGGTAGGATCGATATGCTCGATTTCAGTCAATTTGTTTTCCTCCTTGAGATAAATATCTCATACACAGATTCATATTGAGACTATATAATGATTAATCCAACGTGATTTTGACACCACATAATTCCGCATCAAAAATCGTGATGTCTGGGACTGTTGAACAGGTAGGATAAAGAAGGATGGATAGTTCGGGAATAATATTAAATATTGGTGCAGTAACGAATAATCCGACCCTAACCCAAGATCAGAAATCAAAAGAAGAAAAATGCCCCGAAAGGGGTGGAAAAGGTTTGGGCGGAGACCGACAGGATCTCATCCTCCGCCGGAGGGGGTCATCTCCGAAATGTCGACGTCCCTCTCCATGGCGTGGATGGCCTCAAGGGTGCTTGCACCCTTGAAGGTTTTGTTTGATTCCTTGTCTTTGAAAGATACCGCCTTGTACTCCGATGCGTCAGCAGGGGAGAGCGTATCGGCAACATAGTACAGGTTGGTCTTGTCCAGTTTTACCCAGACCTTTCCATCCCGTTCCCTGATGTCGACCACCTTGCCCACCGTGTTGGTGGGAAGGTATTTGACGATATCTCCGGTCTCCATTTACGCGATCAGCCCTTGATGACTGCGGTCCTCTCTCCGGCAGGGACGAACTCCCTGAGTCCTCCGCGTCCGAACTCTTTGGTAACGTTGGCGAAGTCGAAGACGAGGTCTTTGTCGGAGAAGGCGACCTTGATGAACGGACTGGCGACGAATGCGTCTCCGCGTGCAAGGTGAGCTGCCTTGGGGATACCTGCGTATCCGGAAAGGTGTCCGACGTTCATTGCGTAGTTGGGGTAGTTAGGTCCACGAAGCTCCATGGGCAGACCCTCATCGGACCTGATTGCGTAGGAGTTGGCGGAACCGCACTGGTCCTGCAGGTCGAATCCGTAGAATCCGAGCCTTCCGGTCCTCTCCTTGTGCTGGAGCATGGACTGGTACCAGGCGTTGAGACCGTTGTCAGCGACACCGGTTGCCATTGCGGTGACGATACCGGTGGATGCTGCGGTGACGGTAGCCCTCTGGGATCCTCCGAAGTGGGTCTCCATGACAGCGGGGTACCTCTCGTACATCTCGAGAGCGTAGGATGAAAGCTCGTCTGCGAGTTTCATCTGTTTGTTGTAGTCATCGGGCTTGACGCCGCAGAAGCCGCCGTAGCGGTCTTTGACGACATCGATACCGTGGTAGACGTAATCCTCGAGGATGTTGTCGGTATATGCTGCGGTAGCGTACTGGGTGAATCCGACACCACCGGACATGTAACCACCGAGGTAGACCTGGTCGTAGATACCGGCTGCGAGAGCGACGGTCTCGAGTGCGGCACGTCCAGGGTCGTCGGGGTAGACACGGTCGGACTGGACCATATCGTCCAGGAATCCGAAGGTGATTCCTCCGGGCTCGTTGGGTCCCCTGACACGCCTTGCGGGCATCATGGATCCCATGGTGATGGACTGGTGCTTTGCAGAGTATGCAAAGTCAGCGATGGCTGCCTCTCCTGCTGCGAGTTTGTAGGAGGAGATGAATGCCATGGAGATCTGCATTGCTGCGTGCCTGGAGACAGTTGCTCCATCCATGAGCCTTCCGACCATGGTAGGTACGCGGACAGCCTGCATGAGGGTGTTGCCGATAGCTTTCTGGAGCTGCTCAGCCTGTTCCTTGGGGAAGTTCTTGTTGATGTCGATGACGAACCTCTTGTCGATTTCGTCGATCAGTTCGCTGTTTCCGGAGAAGACCTTGACGTAAGAGTCTGCAACGAGTGCAGGGTTGCACTCTGCCATGTGCTCCTGAACGACTGCTCCTCCAGGCATGGTGTGGTTGACGGTCTCAAGGTATGCGGAGATGGTCTCGGGGGTGACTTCCTTTCCAAGCCTCTTTTCGATGGTCTGGTGAGGGGAGTCGAGTCCGACGAGGACGGTCCTCCTGATATCATCCCAAGCCTGCTGGATTGCAGGGTTGTTGATGCAGTGGAGGTCATCGGGCTCTACGAAGATGTCCGTGTGGGACAGCTGGTAGGGCATCCAGGACCTCTGTCCGAGAGGCACTCCGATGTCTTCGTTCATCATGGGGAAGCCACGTTTCTTGGCGATCTCCATTGCTTCCTTCTGGAATTCCACTTTGCTCTTGGACTGTTTCCATCCGCCGTAGCAGTAGTACTTGGTCTCCATGCTGGTGGGTTCTTCCTTGAATTTCTTCTTGCATGCTTCAAGGAAAAGTTTCTCGTCTTTACCTGCCATTTTCACTCACCTTTTACGTCGAAGGGCCTGTATCCACCAAGGGTCCTGAGTTTGTGAACCCTGATGTAGAAGTCGGTGACTTCTTTGTCGTCCCTCATGTCGACTCCGTCTGCCCTGAAGATGGTGGTCCTCTTCTTGAGGTCAGACATGGATGCGGGCTTTCCGACATAGATCTTCTTGTCGAGAGGCAGCGCAACCTGGTCTTTCACGTACATTACTTCTTTCTTGCTGGGGTCCCAGAGGTACCTCTGCCATGCATCGAACATGAGTCCGTTCTCATCGAGACGGCAGGAGTGTCCGTGAACGGTTGCACCCCTGATTCCGGTGAGTGCGGGATCGAAGGTCTCATTGTCGATGAGTTCTTTTGCGATCTGCTCGAGGTTCCTCTCACGGACCTCGATGATCTGCCTACCGGAAAGGGTACCGGTATCGATTCCTCTGTACCTGGACATGTACATCCATGCCCTCTGGTAGGGGGAGATGGGTGCGAAGTAGACAGAGTCAGTGAACTGGATGTACCTGACACGGTCACCTGCTGCGGCACCCTCGATGGGGACGACGAGCTGCCTGATGGGGCACTTGGGCTCGTTCTCCTCACTTAGCGGAGGGTGGATGCTCTTATAGGCTTCTCCAGGGGCCCTGTGTCCCATGAGCCTAACTACATCGTCCATAGGGACGTCACGAAGCTGCTTGAGCTTTACTTTGGGATCCAGATATTTACGCCTGTTTTTAGCAGGAGTGGTGGTTCCCGGGAAGAACTGTCTTTTGTATTTTGCCATAATTAAGCACTCCTATAGTCATGAAGGGATGGTCTGTACTTTGAATACCTGCCTATGTCGATCGTGTAACCATCAGGGATGGTCTCGTCGAAGGCGGCTCTGATCTTACCTACAGTCTCTTCGAGTTCCGCTTCGTCACTGACGGAGAGTTCGATGTAGAACGCACCGACAAGGCAGTGCAGTTCGACCTCGTGTCCGTTCACGTTGATGACCCTGCGCTCGGTATGGTTGTTGAGATTTCCCTTTGCGGGACCGTTACTGATGGTCCTCGGAAGGCTCTCGCCGGACATGTTGATCTGGCGGAGGTTCTCAAGCTTGTCAATACTGCACAGGATCTTCTCGGTGGTCTCAGCGCTGAGAAGCCTGTTCGTCATAACGCGGACCTCGGGAAGAGGCACGTTTGCATACTCGACTGTTGGTGAAGGCATTTACAGACCTCGATCTCCTCAGATCTTGTTCTTAATCTTCTTAGCCTCTGCTCCAACGAACTGGAGAGGTGTGTTGAATTCTTCCATTCCTCCGAAGATCTTCTCGAAGACTCCGGAAGTCCTCTCTGCGGAGAAGAACTGGGTTCCTCCGTCGAGACAGTTACCAGCAGTTACTGCGGGGATAAGAGTTCCCTTTGCGTGCCTGGTAACGACGTGGTTACCGTGGAACAGTCCAGGTCCTCCTCCACCGTAGATAGAGTGAGAGAAGAAGGACATACCGACACCGACACCTTCTGCACGTCCGTAGTCGACACCAGGAAGGCCCGACTCGTGCTCAAGGAGGTCGTTGTAGTAAAGTACGGTCGAGGGAACACCCTGTGCGGCCCTTGCGGCACCGACGTTGACCATGACTGCGGCAACCTCTCCGGCTGCAGCGTATGCGTTCCAGAGGGGAAGGTCATCGGTGGTGTATACCTTGTATCCGGAGGGAAGGGTCTCTTTTACGCGGATGACTCCGTCGTCGATTGCCCTCTCCATGAGAGACTCGACGACAGTTCCGACGGTACCGGTCTTTCCGTTCTTTTTGACAATGGAGTAAACGATGTTGTTGGCGTTGAGTCCCTGGTATGCGAAGGACAGAAGGTGCTGTCTCTCGAAGGGTCCGACTGCGTCACCCATCTCGTAGGCTGCGCAGGTCTCGAAAAGTGCGGAGAGTGCGACACCCTGCATGGCGTTCCTCTTGACAAGAGCAACGACGTGGTTGGACATGATGTTCCTGAGTGCGAATCCTGCACCTTCGTTCATCTGGGGAACTTCAAGGATGGTCTTGATGTTAGATCCGACAAAGTTGACGGTCTGAGGGTACTTACCCCATACAGCGGCCTTTACCATGTTGGCTTTGTACATGGGCACTTTGTACCTGTCGATGATGACCTCGGTGACTGCTGCAGCAACAGTGGTGAATCCAGTGGTGTACTCGACACCGGCGTTAATCCTGGCCTCGGGAACGATGACAACGATCATCTTTCCGCCGTCGATGACGTTGACGACAGTGTCGTCGCCGTCTACTACCTGGACCATAGATTTGATGTCTTTGGCGATCTTCTCTGCGTCCTTGACGAGAGAAGCCTGGATCTCTTTACCTTTGATGACGTTTCCTGCGATTGCTCCAGTTGCGAGAGCTTTCTCGATTCCGTCAAGGCTAATTCCGATGGTCCTCTTGGTGAGCGAAGCAACCTTCTGGATTGCTTTGTTCCTCAGAGGGCTAATGGCTTCCAGCGGTACATCTTTGACGATGCGTTTGCCGTAGTCATCATACAAGTCAATTTTGTCCTCGTATTTTGGCATTATATACCTCCTTTATTCATTCACGCTGCAAAAATGAATTAACAGCGCTCCTCTTGCAAGACGGCACATGGTTCAAAATAATATAAAACCATTGGATTTTGAGTAATTTCAGTCAAAAAACGGGTTTTGGATATACCCGTGAGTTCCCGCGAAAACCCGAACTCTTCGGATTTCCGAATTTCGGTTTTATTTAATGATTTTTACTGGTAACACCAATATGCGGAAAACAGCATAAAAAAAGTGTTTTAAGGGGTTTGATTGGGTGCGAATCCGGTTCCGGCTCAGTCACGCTTGGCTTTCGCCATGATTCCGGACTCGTAACGGTCCAAATGCTCGACGTAGGCGGGCATGCGGTCGTACGGGATTCCGACGACCATCTCATCGGCCTTGATGGTGGTCCTCTTCCTGCAGCCGAAGCATCCGATGGAGATGTTGGGCCTGCCGGTGACGATCGGAACGGCCTCGACATCCTCGCAGCAGCACTGGAACGGTGCGGTGGAGAATTCGGCACGGCCTCCGCCGGCGGCGGTCTCCAGGGGGACGACCCAGTAGACCCTCTCGGGGATGTCCGCAATGATGACCACGTCGGGGACGAAATCCGCATCCTTCAGGGGACAGGCGACCTCTCCCTTGGTCTTGAACGGGACGAGGAGACGTTTGTCGATCATTTCCTTGGCGGCTTCGGGTGAATCGTGGGCGCCGATGTTGAAGTGGGCGGTACCGGTGGCGACGTTCGAAGGGGTGTCGATCATTCCGAGGACACATGCTCCGACGTGGCAGGATTCCTGTTCCACGGTAAGGGCGAGACATTCGCCCTCAGCGGCCTTGAACACCGCCTGACAGTGGGAGATGGGGTCCTTGACGGGTGTGCAGCAGGCAGGGAATTCCTCGTTCTCTCTGATCAGTCTGCAGGCGACGGGCTCATGGCGGAGCCTGAGGACGGTCTTCAGACGATCGGCATAATGCTTGTTAACTTCCAATGTAGGGGCCATAGGTCCGTAATCAGGCTCGGGACATTTATATCCATTCCGTTACGCACAAACACATCGTATTCCAAACGGACCGCTCACAAACATTTTATTATATTCTTTACATCAGACGATTATGGGAAAGAAAAATCTGATCTCGGTAATGGATATGAAGGATGAGTGGCCCGGACTCGTCGACCTTGCCATCAAACTCAAGAAAGAACGCGGACACCACGGAGACCCCCTCAAGGGAAAGACCCTCGCCATGATGTTCGAGAAACCCAGCACCAGGACCAGGACCTCATTCGATGTCGCCATCACCGAACTCGGTGGACATGCATTATACCTCGATGTCACCAAGATGCAGATGGGGCACGGCGAGACCGTCGAGGACACCGCAAGGGTCCTCAGCCGCTTCGTCCACGGTATCATGTACCGTGCCTTCGACTACAAGATGATGGACAAGCTCGGAGAGTCAGCCACCATCCCCGTCATCAGCGGACTTGACAATCTGGAACATCCCTGTCAGGCCCTCGCAGACATCGTAACAATCAAAGAGAAGTTCGGCGAAGTCCGCGGAAGGAAACTGGTCTACCTCGGAGACGGAAACAACGTCTGCAACTCCCTCCTGTACGCCTGCGCCATCATGGGTATCGACATGGTAGCCTGCTGCCCCGCACCCAGGATGCCCAACGCGGAGATCATGCTCGCAGCAGCTAAAATTGCAGAGCAGAACGGAAGCAAGATCATCGCATCCCACGACCCGCAGGACGCCTGCAAGGGAGCCGATGTCCTCTACACCGACACCTGGATCTCCATGGGGGACACCACCTCTGAAGCAGACGCCATCAAACTGTTCCAGATGTACCAGATCAACGACGATCTCCTCAAGATCGCCAGCCCCGACTGCATCGTGATGCACTGTCTGCCCGCCCACAGGGGACAGGAGATCACGAACTCCGTCATCGAAGGCAAACACAGCGTCGTCTTCGACCAGGCAGAGAACAGGCTCCACGCTCAGAAAGCGGTCCTGTACACTCTCCTCAAGGACTGAGACCGGACTCCATCATCTCCTCGACCTTGTCGAGGAAAACCTCTTCCATCCCTTTCGGGATGGTGGCACCCGCCGCCACATTGTGGCCTCCGCCGAAACCGCCCACGGCTGCGGCACACTGGCACATCATTTTTGAAAGATCCAGTCCGTTGCGGGTCAGTTCCTTCGATGCCCTCGCGGACACCTTAACCCCGTCGTCCGCCTCTGCAAAGGCGAGGATGGGCAGATGGGGATCCGCCTCCGATGAGCTCAGGACCATTCCCGCCACGATGCCCACGACGGTCTCGCGGATGGAAGACCCAGCATCGAAATATTGCACGTGTTTGCGTCTGCGGAGGAGGTGGTTGTCCTTCACATAAGAGAGAGCGTAAGAGATGTTCTTGCGGTGTTCGCGGCGGTTGTGTTCCGCATCCTTCAGGGCATCGATGTCGCCCATGCAGATCCTCGCCCCGGTCTCCGCATCGTCGTATCTCCCGCAGGAGTTCAGGGTGGTGGCGAATTCCTTCGCATCCCTCAGTCCGGTCTTGGGTTCGTATCTGAGCACCGTGTAGATCTCCCCGAAAAGATTCCTGCGGTCATCGTCCGATGCCGCGGAACCGAGGATCTCGTCGGTGATGACCATCCTCTCGGATTCCTGCAGATCCGCCCAGGAACGCTTGGCACCGTTGGAATCATTGAGCTGGATCCCGTATCTTTCCAACAGACCCAGACATGCTCCGCAGTCGCCTGTGAGGCCGGGAACTGCAGGCTCCCCGTACTGTAAAAACTGGATCAGCGGACGGGTGAACCTTCCGAAATAACGCAGCCCTGTACTGCATTCCACGTCCCCCGCCTCCACGGCATCTTTCAAAATGATGTCGTTCCAGCTGATGAGACCGGATTCACGTGTGTCCTGGAAATCCCCGATGGCCCCGATGACCGCCAGATATGCCAGATCCTTGTTGGCCGGATCGATGGTCCTTGAAAGAAGATAGGTCATCCCCGCACCGCAGACCGCATAAGACCCAGACACCCCGTACAGGTGCGGATTGATGTTATAAGCGACACCGAAGGAATCGATGGACGTCTGTCCGCTGCGCCATTTCGGATCGGGGGTGTGGTGGTCGGTCACGATGATCCCGTTGCGGGTGAACATGCTCATGTACGCGCTGCCGAGGTCACAGACCCAGACGATGTCCGCGGGATCGGAATTGATCTGTTCGACGGTCTCCGGAGCGATCTTCTTCTCGAAATGCAGCTCGTGCAGAATGCCGAGCCTTGACAGGGTCTGCGATGCTATCGCCCCCGCCGTGATGCCGTCAGCATCGATGTGCGAGACCACGGTCACCGACCGGGCCCTCCTCAATGCGTTGGCCGCATTCCTCAGATTCCTCAGAAGAGCTGAAGGAAGTTCGTTCGAATATCCTTCTTTGAACATTAGTGTTCCCTAATTGGAATCTGCTTATATACCATATTCTAAAAACAAGGAGTGATTACGCCACCTGAAATGGGAGCAAGAAGCATCCGGCTGATGCCTGGGGTCACGATCACCAACGACCGCTGTCTCATCCTCGACGAAGGTCCCACCGCGGTAATCGGGGACCTGCATCTGGGATATGAGAGCGCGCTCGAGAACGAAGGCATGTTCATCCCCCGGATCAACACCAATTCGGTGAGAGACTCCCTCAACCGTATCATCGACGACTACGAACCGAGCAGAGTGGTTCTTCTCGGGGACATAAAACACGACTTCAGCCGTTCCAGTTATCAGGCGAAGGAGGACGTCCGCAGCATAGTGAGACTCATCAAGGAGGCTGCGGAGATAGTGGTCGTCAAAGGCAATCACGACAATTTCATCCAGACCATCGTCACCGGCCTCGATGTGGACACAGTGGATTACACCGACATAATGGGGTTCCGCCTGGAACACGGACATGTGGATTCTGGTGTCAGACCGGTCATCATCGGCCATGAACATCCTTCTATCAGGATCCCCGGCGAACTCAGCGGATCGGTGAAACTTCAATGCTATGTATGGGCAAAGAACGAGGGTGTTCTTGTCATCCCTCCCTTCAGCCCGTTCGCATCGGGGAACGACCTCAATCCGGGACCCAATGCTGTCATGGCACCCGCCCTGAAGTCCTGTGACATAGAGAAAGCGGAGATCTACGGCGTATCCGACCTCGGACTCATCCGGTTCGGACAATTGGAGGATACGTCGCACCTTACAATCTGATATAAAAATCTGCTTTTCCAGTTGGAGCATATAGCCTTACTTATTCTCCATAAGATGGGTGTGGGTTTTATATGTTTAGCGTATTTCACATCGCAAGGAGTATCATATCATGGCAATGACCCCCAGAGAAAGAGTAACAGCAGCTATGAACAAAGAGAACCTTGACAGGCCCCCGGCAGCCATTTTCACCCAGTCTGCCACCCTCGGCCAGATGGACGCCCTCGGAGCACCCTGGCCCGACGCCCACAAGGACGCCAACCTCATGGCAACCCTCGCATGCGGAACCATCGAGTGCTTCGGATACGAAGGCGCAAGGACCTGCTTCTGTCTCACCGCTGAGACCGAGACCTTCGGCGCAACTGTTGCAGTCGACAAGAAAGACGCAGCTCCTATGATCAAGGACCACCCCTTCCACTTCGACGCAATGTCCGGAGAGTACGACGACCTTACCGAAAAGCTCATGCCCGTCGACGAATTCCTCAAATCCGGCCGTGTCAAGACCGTTCTTGACTCCGTCGAGATCCTCAAGAACAACAAAGTCAAAGGAATCAAGAAATGGAACTCCGAGGAGTACCCCATCGTTGCCGGTAACACCGGTGTCTTCACCCTCTGCGGTAACCTCTGCGACACCGAGAACATCATCTTCGGTATGATGATGGACACTGACGCAGTCGACAAATGGACCGCAGCAATGACACCCTACGTCCACGCATACTCTCAGGCACTCGTTGACGCTGGAGCAGACATCGTCCAGACCTCCGAGCCTTCCGGATCCACCGATATGCTCTCCCCCGACATGTTCGAGGAAGCAGCCGGAAAAGCATGCCGTGCAGCACTCGCAACCAAGGGCGGACTCGGAAACGTTCTCCACATCTGCGGAGACACCACCCCCATCCTTGACCAGATGATCACTGTCACCACCGGTATCTCCATCGAGGAGAAAGTCGACTCCTACAAGGCAGTCGAGCTCGTCGGCGGAAAGACCGTCCTCGTCGGAAACGTCGGATCTGTCAGGCCCCTCTACCAGGGAACCAAAGATGAGACCATTGCGGGCGTCAAGAAATCCATCGACGCCGGATTCAACATCATCTCCTCCGGATGCGGTATCGCACCTGCAACCGGCAACGAGAACATGCAGGCAATGGTTGACACCGTCAAATCCTACGGCAACTGAATGTCATCTTAAACCCTTTACACAGGCTTCGGCCTGTGGCCTTTTTGCTCTTATTTTCGGACGACCCAGAAACCTTTATTTACAACAAGGGTATGGTCGGATTACCTTATGGCTGGGGTAGGCTAGCTTGGTTAGACTGGGGGACTGTGGATCCCCCGACGTGGGTTCAAATCTCGCCCCCGGCCCTTCCTTTTCTCTACAAATTCAATCACCGGATACAGGTGAACCTATGACGTGGACCGGAAAAATTGAAAAGATCGACGCACACAGATGGAAGATCGACCGCGATTATCTGCCCGGAATGAACACAGACGCGATCATCTACTCCAACGACAACCTCATCAAACATGTCATGGAGGACAACTCTCCGCAGCAGGCCGCCAATGTCGCCTGCATGCCCGGGATCATCGGCAATTCCATGGCCATGCCCGACATCCACTGGGGATACGGATTCCCCATCGGAGGTGTCGCCGCCGTCGACGCATACCAGGGTTCCATCTCCCCCGGAGGTATCGGATTCGATATCAACTGCGGAGTCCGTCTCATCAAGACCGACCTGACCCTCGACGACGTCAAAGGAAAGGTCAAGGACCTTATCGACACGCTTTACAAGAACGTCCCCTCGGGACTCGGTTCCAAAGGACTCACCCGCGTCGGTCAGAAGGAGCTTTCGGACATTCTCGACGTAGGTTCCGAATGGGCCGTAGAGAACGGATACGGCTGGGAGGAGGACCTCGCGGTCACCGAGGAAGGCGGACACATGAAGGATGCAGACCAGACCGGTGTCGGTGAGAAATCACGCAAGAGAGGTCTTCCCGAACTGGGTTCCCTCGGATCGGGAAATCACTTCCTGGAACTTGATGTGGTGGACGATGTCTTCGACGAGAAGACGGCAAAGGCATACGGTCTGAAGAAAGGATGTCTCACCGTCACAGTCCACTGCGGATCGAGAGGATGTGGACATCAGATCGCCACCGATTACCTCCAGAAGATGGAGCATTACGTGAAGACCGAAGCGGTCAACCTTCCCGACAGACAGCTGGCATGCGCACCTCTCTCCTCAAGGCTCGGAGAGGAATACTACCGCGCCATGTGCTGCGGTGCCAACTACGCATGGGCCAACAGGCAGATGATCACCCACTGGACCAGGGAATCCTTCGAACAGGTCCTCGGCGATTCGGCGGAGAACATGGGAATGGACGTGGTCTACGATGTGGCTCACAACATCGCCAAGATGGAGACCCACAACTACGACGGCCACAAGACCGATGTCCTCGTCCACAGGAAGGGTGCCACCCGTTCGTTCGCACCCGGACGTTCCGAGATCACTCTGAAATACAGGGACTACGGACAGCCTGTCCTCATCCCCGGGGACATGTCCACCGGAACCTACGTCCTCGCCGGAAGGAAAGGTGCCATGGAGGAGACCTTCGGTTCCACCTGCCACGGTGCCGGAAGACAGATGTCGAGAAAGAAAGCGATCGATTCCCTCGATATCGGAGAGGTCAGAAAGAGACTGTCCGATGAGGGGGTTTACCTCCGCAACGGTTCCGATGAAGGACTTCTCGAAGAGGCCCCCGACGCCTACAAGGATGTCAACGAGATCATCGAGGTCGTCTGCAATGCAGGCCTCACCTCGAAGGTCGCCAAGCTGACCCCCATCGGTGTCGTCAAAGGCTGATCAGAGACCGAACAGTCTGTTCGCGGCCTTCGATACCTCATCAAGACAACTGCTGGGACATGCAACAACGAGGGACCATCCGAACGAGTCCCTCGACTGCAGAGCCTTGGCGATGGACGATGTCCTCGTCAGAGATTTCACGCGGCCGTCCTCGTATGCTATGGAGACATCGGTCTTTCCGATCTTCATGGTGGATTTCAGATTAGAGGGCGGAGGCATCTCGATACAGACATCGGCCACATCCACTCCCGCCTTCTCGGCGACCTTCTGTTCCAGAATGGTACGTTTCTCTGCTGATGCATAACGTGTAAGGGCAAGTGCCAGATCCTCGTCCATGTCGTTGCCGGTGAGGATCAGCGCCTTCTTGTAGAACATGCGGTTCTGCACCAGACGTGCCAGTTTGGAGGCGGATCCGCCTGCATCGAACAGTTTCTGTGTGAGGTCCGCATCGTCCCAGAGGTAGAGGTCCTTAAGATCCAGACCCGAAGAAAGAACGGACTTTGTTATCATACGGTTGAGGATGCGGACGGTCGGATGGAAGTACACCGAGGTGTACATCAAAGAACGCGAGACCATCAGACCTTCTGCCGCGGGAGCTCCCGAACGGGAGATGCACAGCCTGTCGTTGACCACTTTCATGGTGGAAAGCAGACGGGAGAGATCGATGTTGCCCATCTCCACGCCGGTGTAATGGGAATCCCTCATCAGATAGTCCATCTGATCGCAGTCCACAGGGCCGTGGATGATCTGGTGGATGTAGTCCTTCGATGGGAAATGATCGTTCCTTCCGGTGAGAATATCCAATGTGCCAGACTCGTAATCCGTGGTCTCGGGATAGGAGATCAGATCGCATACGACACGAGGGTCCACACCGTTGTTCTCGAGGATCACCGACATCGGTTCCTCCCCGTCGAACAGGTCTTTGTCCCTCTCTCTGAAGGTGCGGATATCACCCATGATCAGACTGCGGGCGAGTTCCATGTGGTCGAGACCGGTGATCTCCTCCATCACCGCTTCGAGGGTGTGGGAGTAGGGTGCGTGACAGATGTCATGCAGCAATCCCGCGGCACGCACCGCAAGAGTGTCCTCCTTCGACAGGGAGATAGATTCCGCCATCTTTCCCGCAAGATGATATGCGCCCAAACAGTGCTCGAAACGGGTGTGGTTAGCTCCGGGGAATACAAGGTTCGCGGAACCAAGCTGCTTGATGCCCCTGAGCCTCTGCATCTCGTGCCTGTCCAAAAGGTCCAGGAAGAACCCGTCGACACGTATGCTTCCGTGCACTGGGTCATGTACGGTCTTGACCTTGTTCACGGTCTCACTCGCCGGCTTTCCAGAGCTTGTCGCCGACATTGGTCAGGGTCTTGATCGCCTTTCCGGACTGCTTCTTCTTCAGATCGGCACCGGAACGCAGGGCAATACCGATGGCCAGAGGAACGTTGTTCTTGACGTCCTTGATCCATACGAAATCCCCTTCGGCGATGTTCTCGTCGGCATCGGTGATACCGGGACCCATACAGTCCGCCCCGTTGGTGAGATAGGGCACAGCACCCATGTCCACGGTCACGGACCTCAAGACCGGTTTGTACCTGAGAACGCCTCTGATGGTAAGGAAAGGCTTCTCGTCCTTGATAAGACCCAGGATGTCGTTTCCAACGAAGATGAGATCGAAATCGGGACTCTCCGCACGGTCGACCGGCTCGTCGCCGAAATCGATCTGAACCCCCAACATTGAACTGAGTTCGTCGGAAAGTGCCTTGACCTCCTTGTTTCTCAGTCTCTTCCTCTTACGTATCCTGATGTCTGCCATTATCTGCTGTAATACGGCTGTCAGTGATAAACCCTCGTTTCATCCACTGTTTCAGAAACAAATTAATTTTACAGCAAAAGACGCGCGAGAGAAAATGAGTGAGCTTCGCGGATGCGAGCGAACGAATTTTCTCTCGCGCGTGCAAATTCGGCTGTAGATTGATAAAAGAGGATACCTTACAGGAATTGAACATGAACCAAAAGGTATCCATTTCTAAGAAAGAAGAACGGAGATATAAACGTGAGGCGAAGGTCGAAAGCATCAGGGCACTCATTTCATCCACCTTTCATCTAAAATAGAAGGAGCCCGATGATGCCGTCATGGTCGATATCGCGGTAAACGAGATGGAGGCTGAAAGGGCACCCTGCAGGCCCCTCAAGCAGACGCTCGTCAAAGTTATGGTGGACAAGGACAAATTCACCGATCTTCAGGAATATGATCTCGCTGTCACTCAGGAAGATGCTGTCAAAGCTTTCCCTGACTTCGAGGCGTTCAAGAAGAGGAACAGATTCACCGACAAGAACACCATCTTCCTCAAGGACAGGATCAAGAACGAAGAGGACATGACCGCCCTCGAGCCTTACTTCCGCAGGATCCCCAACGGATGGGTCGATCTGAGGAACCTCGACGATGCCACCAAGGACAAGGTCCTCGCCGAATGCAGCAAGGACAACCGCCTCAACGGCTGGGACATCCTCACCTTCGATGAGATGGAGGCCGCATGTGCCAGCTGCCCTCTTGCATGGTACAAGGAGAAGGACTGCATCGGAACCTTCGGTCCCGAAAAATCCGCACTGCCGCAGATCGCCGAGAAATACGGATGCCCTGTCATCGCATCGGCATTGGAGAGTGCAAAGTCCGGAAAGAAGTTCTCCGCAGAGGATGCGAAGGAACTCCTCAGGGAGTGCCAGGTGCTCGCACCCGCACTCATCACCGAGGGAAAGATGGCCGCCCACCGTTACGGCGGACCGGTCGAAAGGATGGAGATGCTGGCAAAGGCCTGCATCGCCGAAAACTGCGGTTTCTATTTCTTCTGATGCTGGGACATCGGGCCTATGGCCCGGGTCTCAGTTCTTTTCCGACAGTTCTGTCAGATGGGCGATGAGGTTCTTCACGCCCTTCATCGCTTCCTTATCATCAAGGTACTCCGGAGATACACGCGCACGGAAGACCGGAAGCGGATGTGCTCCGACCACCAGCATCTCGGCGCGGAGCATCCAGTAGACCAGCTGCATATAGACGGATTCGGCACCGTCATGCTCCGAAACGGTGATGGCGGCACCGTATTTTCCGTGAAGTCCCTGCTTGCTCTTCTCAAGAATGAGGGAAGCCTTCTCCATGAAGAGCTTCATCACGCCCGGGATCCCTCCCGCATATCCGGGACATACGAACAGGATCACATCCGCCTCGCGCATGACATCCAGGATCTCATTGGTCCCGTCATCGGTGTCCATACACATGCCGTCTCCGCGGACCTCGCAGGTGAGACAGTGGTTGCAGGGGGTGAAATGATAATCGTAAAGAGGGACCTGTATGGCCTCGATGCCTTCCTTTTCGAATTCTTCCAGAATGTCTCCGATGAGATTTCCGCAATTGCCTATCGGGCGGACGCTTCCGTTGAGAATAAGGGCTCTCATGTCCCGTTAATCACCCAATAACATTTAGGCTCTTTGCAGAAGAACCCGGCATCCGGCCTTCGGATTTAACACGGATAAAAATGAACTGAATCCAGATTTTGTGATTTCTGGGTCTTTGTTTCCCAATAAGTTTAATTAAGGTCATCTATCAACTCGCCCACATAAGATACGCCAGACAGCGGTGTGCACCGTTTCCGGCCAAAAAACAGATCGAGGGCATCCTCGATAGAGATGATATTCAATGAATCAATTCGAAAGTGGTCGCAGCATGGTTCTGTTCATGGCCCTGTTGGCACTCTCCATCATCCTTGACGGATTGGATGCGTCGATTGTCAACGTCGCTCTGCCAACCATTTCGACCGATCTTAACGTCTCCATCGGAGACACATCATGGGTTGTGCTGACGTATGTCGTTGTTCTTGCAGCCCTCCTTCTGCCCCTGTCAAAACTTGCCAACAACGGTACCGTGAAGAAGGTCTTCCTCATCGGTGTCGTCATATTCACTGTCTCCTCGGTCATCTGCGGACTGTCCACCAACTTCACCACCCTTGTCAGCTTCAGGATGGTCCAGGGTCTGGGTGCGGCGTTCACCACCTCCGCTGTGACGGTCTTCATCACCAAATTCGTACCTGCGAACAGGAAAGGTATCGGTATGGGTGTCCTCGGAGGAGCATCCGCAGTTTCCATCGCCTTCGGTCCCGCCGTCGGAGGATTCATCACATCCGCGTTCGGCTGGCACTGGATCTTCCTGATCAACGTTCCGTTCTGTGTCGCCTCGATCCTTCTGGCGATCAAGATCCTGCCCAAGGATGAAGGATACGACAAATCCAAAAATCCCGATCTCATCAACAGTATCCTTGTCGTTGCCGGTGTCGGTGCGGGTATCGTATGTCTCCAGAACCTCGGAGCATCCCATATGTCGAATACGGCCATCGCAGCATGCGGAGTCGTATCGGTGATCCTCCTGATCACTCTGGGACTGAGGATGGCAAAGCACCCGGAGCACCTGCTGATCTCTCCCAAGATGCTGAAACGTCACGATTTCCAGTTCCTTTCATTAGCGTTCCTGCTGTCCGGTACGATCGTCATGGGTACGGACTACGTTCTCCCGTATTTCTTCCAGATCTGCGGATCCTACTCCGTTTCTGAATCCGGTCTGCTGCTGTCCGTGGCCTCGATCTTCGCGATCATATTCTCATTCATCGTCGGACAGTGGTGCGACACCCGCGGATGCAGGGTACCTACCATCCTTGCAGGGATCGGACGTATCGCGTTCTGTCTGATCTTCCTTGTAGTGGCCCCCCGCGACCTCCTGCTTCTGCTGATCGCACTTGCCATCATGGGAATCGCATTGGCATTCGCCACCACCGGTATCGCCACCGCCCTGGTCCACCACGCAGGTGAAGAGGATCAGGCCGATGCAGCCACCTTCATGATGGAACTGAAGTACACCGCCGCCTCCCTCGGAGTCGTTCTTTATTCGGTCGTCTTCCAGCACGGACTTGGCTCCGGAACCGCTGCGACCGTCACTGCTGATGTTCTCGAGAGCAGTTTCGACCTGACCATGATCTTCGGCTGCTGTCTTGCCGTCGTGATCCTGATCTGCGCACTCTGTGTCAAGAACATCGTCCCTCCGCAGAAGGCCGATCTGGAAAAGACCCAGTAAACCAATTCCTGCACAGGGGTGACGGTCTTCTGTTATCCCTGTGCTCATTCACATTTATCAGTAGAACGACAGGGCACCGCACCGGTCTCGATCACATACAGGATGTTCCTATCAGTGTCGAAGAAAGAGGTGGCGACCCCCATGGGAAGTCTCTTGGGATCCATTTTGAATCTGACCCCTTCATCTATCATCCTGCGGTGGAAATCATACGGTTCCTTCATTCCGATGAATATCCCCGTGTCGATGCCGCAGTTCTCCGAGCGGAACAGACGTATGGTCGCATGGTCCCTGCGCACCACGGCCTCATCGGGCCCAGAATATAGAACATCCATTTTCAGGATGTCCCGATAAAACACAGCAGCTTTCAGAGGATCCTTCGAAGGCACGCTGACCATGAAGATGTTCTCAGGCAGCCCTTCGTCCGTGTATGTGAAATTCCCTCCGTGCGGGTCCCCTATCGGCATAATCCCGCATCGGCCGATTGTTAGATAACCCTAACTGACGCAACCCTTTAACCAGCCACCGCCATACAGGCTTCATAAAGTGGTTCTATGAGCAAACCTATGTTCACTGGCGAAGACCTGGAAGACGAGACCAAGCGTCTGCACACTCTTGAAAACATCAAACACGTCATCATCGTCATCTCCGGCAAAGGCGGAGTCGGTAAGAGTACCGTTTCATCCAACATCGCCGAGGCCCTGTCCATGCAGGGATACGTGACCGGTATCATGGACCTTGATATCACCGGCCCCAACATCCCCAAGATGTTCCACATCGAGGATGAGAAGCTCACCGTCGACGACAACCGTCTCCTGATGCCCGTGGAGGTGCCTCCGTCCCTCAAGGTCGTTTCCATGGCGTTCCTGCTCCCCAGCAAAGATTCCGCCCTCACCTGGAGAGGCCCTGTGAGGTCCAGCGCCGTTCAGCAGTTCATCGAGGATGTCAACTGGGGTCCTCTCGACTACCTTGTCATCGACATGCCTCCGGGAACCGGAGATGAGGCGCTTTCCATCATCCAGCTCATCCCCAAGGCCGACGGTACCGTCATCGTCACCACGCCTCAGGATGTCTCCCTCCTCGATGCGAGGAAGACCGTCACCTTCTCCGCCATCGCCAAGATCCCGATCATCGGTATCATCGAGAACATGAGCGGATTCGTCTGCCCCCACTGCGGAGAGGTCACCAACATCTTCAAATCCGGTGGAGGAGAGGACGCCGCCAACCAGCTCGGGATCCAGTTCCTGGGACGTGTTCCCCTCGAGCCCGGTGTCGTCGTGTCCGGAGACAAGGGAATGCCTATCGTGATCGCGGAGCCTGAGAGTGCTTCCGCGAAAGCGTTCAACGGCATCGTCAAGAAGATCGTCAACACCATCGAGAACGATCAAGCCTACCTGCAGGCCCAGAAGCAAAAGGATGAAGCCCAATGAAGGTGGGGGTCGTTTCAGAGGGAGATTCCCTCGATGCCCTCATCGGCGAGGATTTCGGCCATTCGCCGTTCTTCCTGATCGTCGATATGGACACCTACGACTACACCGTGGTCAAGAACGAGTTCGCCGATGGGGAAGGGGCCGGATACAAGGTGGCCAAATCCATCGTCGGCCTCGGTGTCGATGCCTGCATCGTCGGAGGCATCGGGACCCACGGACTTGAGATCCTTCAGAACGCCGGGATTCGTGTCATCTATGATGCGGACGGGACCGTCGAGGAGAACCTTGACGACCTCAAAAGGCGCATCGAACTCGAAAAGAAGTTCGAAAACAAACAGTAAACCTGTCAGACGCCCTGCCTGTCGCCCCAGATTATCTTGTGGAGCTGTGGCAGGACCCTGACATCCAATTTTTTGGAAACTACCTCTTCGGCAAGTTCGTCGAGACCCACTCCGCCGACCGGACTGAAGATGATATTGGTGTCTGGGTCATATACAGATACAATACGTTCAGCATATTCCAGGTCCGTTTTATCAGCGATGACGAACTTCAGCTGGTCCTTCATTTTAAGCAGTTTGAGATTGCTGAACAGCATACGGTCCTGCATACCCGATGAAGGGCATTTTATGTCCATGCTGATGATGATGTTTTCACTGTCTGGCACATTGGAAAGATCCTTCGATCCGTTGGTCTCCAGGACCACGGTCTTGCCCGCATCGGACAGTGCTTTCAGAAGAGAAATCGCCTCAGGCTGCTGAAGAGGTTCCCCTCCTGTGAAACATACGTTTTTCACATCACCCACCAGGGCGAGGATCTCATCGATACTCTTTTCCTCACCCTGGTCGGGATTGAGCGAGAATTTGGTGTCGCACCAGGAACAATGAAGGTTGCAGCCTGCCGACCTGATGAAATAGGTCAGACGGCCGATCATCAGCCCTTCGCCCTGAAGCGACAGAAAACTCTCGATTATCCTCACTGCTGGACACCGTCTTCGTAAGGGATCTCGTCCTTGTAGCCGGCCTCTTTGAATCCTTCGAGCCTCAGACGGCAGGAATCGCAGTGGCCGCAGGCCTTCTCCCCGCCGTTGTAGCAGGACCAGGTGAGCTCCAGCGGAGCACCCAGTTTCTTGCCGAGACGGACGATGTCGGCCTTGGAGCTGTGAAGGATCGGGGTCATGATCTTGATGGGGTGACCCTCGACACCGGTCTTGGTCCCTTTGGAGAGCATGTTCTCGTATGCCTCGAAGAATTCGGGACGGCAGTCCGGATATCCGGAATAATCCACCACATTGGCTCCGATGTAGATCCTGTCGGCATCGACGGATTCACAGAGTCCTGCAGCGATGCTGAGGAACACGATATTCCTTGCTGGCACATATGTGATCGGGATGTTCTTGGAGAGGTCTCCCTCCCTGTCAAGGGGCACATCGATATCGGGGCGGGTGAGTGCCGAACGGAAGGAACTCAGGTTGAGATCGATGATCACATGATTCACATTGTAGTGCTTGCAGACGTTCTCGGCGGAGACCAGTTCCTTCGAATGCCTCTGACCGTACCTGAAACTGATAGCTGTGACCTCACAGCCGTCATCCAGTGCCTGTGCGAGTGTCGTGGTGGAATCCAGTCCTCCGGAAAGGAGCACAACTGCCTTTGTCTTCATGAAAGCATCTCCGTGTACCATGCGGTCTGACCGCGTTCCTCGTCGAGTCCGATGGAAACGGACTTCACATTGGCGGGGAACTTGACCTCTTTCACCATGCGCTGGGTCATCATCTTTGTCATCTCCTCCGCGGTGGTCGTGGGAACATCGAGGAGGACGACATCCATCTTGGGGAACATGTACTTCTTCCCGTTGCATTCCACGTAGTAATAACCATCTTTCTCATCGATGTGGACGATCTTGGATTTTGCGGGAAGCAGGACCATGTGGTCCATCTCGTTCATCATCTGTTTCAGCATCTTCTTCAAGATGACGAAGTCCATGATCATTCCGGTCTCTTCGTCAATATCTCCCTCGAGACGGAGCCTCAGGACATAGCTGTGTCCATGAAGTCTGGAACATTTCTCGTGATTGGGTATGAAGTGGCATGCGGAATACTTGATTCCTGCATGCTCACCGTCGATCTCAAGGATGCTCATCCTTTCATCTCCGCCAGTTTCATAGCGAGAATGATGGAGTCTGTGTAATCCGTCTTCACACGGGAGGTGTCGACGAACACCTTGTCGGTGTTGATGAGCGGTGCGCCGTATGCGGGGCAACCGCCGATGAAGTGCATGCTCCTGAAGATGATGTTTCCCACGATTCCGTTGGGGGCGATGATGACATCGGCCTCTTCCACGGCATTCTCGAGAAGAATTTCCGCATCATATGAATCGTAACCGTCGCGGTTGAGACTGATGACCACATCCCTGGCCTGTTTCAGAGACTCATCAACCTCTTCATTACGGCCCACATCGTCGTTCCTGCCGCCGGACATGACCGCGATGCGGACGTCCTTGCAGCCGAGTCTGGTGTAAAGATCAACGGAACGCTCCGCCATCGAGACTCTGTCCTCGACGGTCCATCCCTCATCGATACCGACGGGAGCCATGCAGATCACCTTTCCGCGGTAGCCCATGAGCACCGCGCGCTGAAGGCGGTCAAGACCCAGAGCCTTCCTTACGAGAGGAAGCAGCTTTGCGGATGCCATGTCTCCGCGGACGGCGGCATCGATGACACCGGATGCGAGATCGTCCGCAAGCTTCTGCGGATCGCGGTAGATGATGACGTTAGGATTGTTCAACGTACGTACACTGGTCTCCACGAATTTGGAATCGGGAGCACAACCGATTCCCACCTTTACGTTCGGAAGGTCATCCCCTAAGTGATACTCGGCCTTTAACATACCCAGACCATCAAAAAATCAGTATATAGATTTAGTTAGCGAACTGATTTGCTGGTTCAGATCGAATCAAAAACGTAGTCTTCCCACGTGCGGAGACCCAGAACGATCTCCGCCTCCGGGATCGTGAGCATGGGGTGCTCGTACCTCACGGAGTCGTCCATGGCGATACGGGGACATGCGGTGTTGACATATGCGTCGACCTGATAGGAGATCAAAGCAGCGGGATTGATCTCATCCGTCACCAGTCTGTAAACGGTCTTTCCGGCCGCTTTCAGTTTCCCGATGATGGCATCGGCGGCCTCGGAACGGCGCTGTCCGATCTTTCCGCAGACGATGACCAGGAATTTCTGAGCATCCTGGGCGACACATATCGCTGCGAAACGTTTGCGAAGCATACGGTCCCTCTTATCATCGAGATTGCGGAGTTCTCCAGTGATGGGATTGAGGATGAGAAGCTTCCTGGGGGCTCCGAATGCGACGGCCAGCGGGTGGAAGTCCCCTTCTCCGAGGAACAGATATCCGTCGACGTCATCGTTGACTGCCAGAGCTGAAGAACAATTGCATCCCAATACCTGACCGGGATAGCAGATACGCGAATCCCCGGTACCTATAAACACGGTCTTTCCGGCGGATTCCAACAGAGATTTAGCTTTCGGAAGCAGATGCACATACTGAACGGACGCCAGAAGACCTACTTTCTGGGGTATTTCATCAATATGCGCCTTCAGGGCATCGTCGACCTCGACGTTCGCTCTCGCCTCGATGTAAAGAACATTCTCATCCTGAGGGAGATTCGGTATGGGCGAATGACCGAAATGGACCAATGCCTCTGCATAGTCCCGATATCCGGTGAAAAGATCGCAGGCCCCGTAACAAGGGTAACCCAAAATAAAAACATCGATCCCGAGGTCTTCCGAGAGTCTGTCAGAGATCTCAGTGGCCCGGATCTTTAATCCTTCTGGAAGCTGGAGGGCGACAGAGTGGAAACCTCTGCCGCGGATCCAGCTTTCAATGGTGTCGATCTGAAGATCGAAAAGCATCAGTGAACGAGTTCCTGTCCCTTCTCGATGTCAACGTAACAGGGAGAGGGGAGCTTCATGGATGCTCTCCAGAGAGCATCTTTGACTGCGGCTGCGTTGTTGGCATTGGTGTAAACAGTGTAGATTGCCTGGTTGCACTCAAGCCTTGCTGCGGTTCCGACAGTCTTTCCGAATGCACGGCGCATTCCACTGGACACACGGTCCGCTCCTGCGCCGGTTGCGAGCTTGTTTTCCCTAAGGACGACGTGGGGGTATGCCCTTACCTTGAAGTGGTAGGTGTCGAGGGGGAGTTTGGAAAGGACCCTGTTGGCAGCGATACGTCCGGACTCGATGGCAGTGTGCCTGACCTGAACGCGGTTTTTCACTTTAAGGGTGAAGACGACGGGGAACTCAGCTTCTTTCTGAACGTTTCCCATTTCGAACTGGCTGATCCTGACGGGGGGAACTCCTCCCATATACTCACGGCGAGTGTAGGCCATTCCCGTGATCCTTCTGTACATTGATGCTGGCTTTCTTACCATAGATGCCACCTTAATTTAATTAATAGACCACCCAAACTCCAAACGCTATATAACCCTTTGCTGGCCGTTTTTTCCTTATTATTTATAGAATAGAGAGTACCAGATGGATGGCGCAGACCGGACTTCTTCTGACAAGAGATGAAATCGTCATGACGGATCGGAATATCAGATCCCTCTCAGAAGAGGAGGTCATGCATGCATCGTCTGCTTCCAAGAACCTGCCCCGACAGCTCATCGGAAACGTATCTCCGTCACACACATTTCCCGCTGTCTGGCACATATGATATTGCTCATCCTAATCATCACTTTTAACGGATATCCTGCGATCCGAACAGTGCCGGTCTCCCGCCCCTGCGGAACATCACCCTTCCGACGCAATATCCCAGAAGTCCCCTTCCGCACCCTGTCAGATGGTCTGATTAACCTTATTTTTCCCGCGTAATGTAAAAGAACCTTTATATCGGACATTCGGTAGTCAGCCCGTCACTATGGCCAAACGCATATCACACAGAGAGGTCCGCAGACTCGGCGACGAACGCATCGCCATCCTCACGGAACTGTCTCTGGAAGCGGTCAAAGAGGGCAGGAACGACCGCGCGAGACGCTATACCCAGATTGCCCGGGCCATAAGCGGAAAGGCACAGACCGAGATCCCCGAGGGATTCAGATACTGCAGGAAATGCGATCTGCCTTCGGTCCCCGGGATCACCTGCAGAGTGCGTCTGACAGGAGGGAAGATATCCTCATCCTGTATCTGCGGAAACGTCTGGCGCATGCCGTATCTGAAGGAGCAGAGAAAATGACCGCAAGCCAAGCAAAAAAAGAGATTATGAGGCGTGCTCTGAACATAGAGCCCACCGTACATGTTGGAAAGGACGGCATCGACCAGAAACTTCTGGACGAGGTCATTCTCCAGCTGAAGAAAAGACGCATCATCAAGATCAGGGTCCTGAACAACGCCGAGACCGAGACGAAGGACGTCGCAACGGAAATTTCCGAAGCGACCGATTCTGTCGCCGTCGACGTGCGCGGAGGGGTCATAATCCTTACCGACAAAAGAACCTGGGACTCACAGTGCCAGAAGAAATCCGATAACTGAAGTGAGATCAATGCTCGACATCGAAGTAATAAGATCGAATCCTGAAATGATCAGGGAAATGCTCATCCACAGAAACAAAGACACCGCCATCCTCGACAGGTTCCTCGAGGCAGACTCCGCATGGAGGAAACTGACCAACGAGAACAACCAGCTCAGGAAGACCAGGAACTCGGTGTCCCAGGAGATCTCCAAACTCCCCAACGGAGAGGAGAAGAACCAGAAGATCGCAGAGATGCGTGAAGTGGGAGACAGGATCAAGAGCAACGACGAGGAGATGGCAAGGCTCGAAGAGGTCCGCAACGACTGCATCCTCAACATCCCCAACATCCCTGCCGCCGATGTCCCTCTCGGAAAGGACGACACCGAGAACGTCGTCATCTACGAGTGGGGAGAGCACAGGAAGTTCGACTTCACCCCCAAGGACCACTCCCAGCTGATGCTCGACCTCAACATCGTCGACTTCGACAGGGCCGTCAAGGTCGCAGGATCCGGATTCTACTGCCTGAAAGGGGACGGAGCAAGGCTCGAGAGGGCGCTCATCTCCTTCTTCCTCGACATGCACAAGAAACAGGGCTACACCGAGGTCTTCCCCCCGGTCGTCGTGAACACCGCCGCTGTCACCGGTACCGGACAGTACCCCAACCTCAAGGACGACATGTACATGCTCGAGAGGGACGACATGTGGCTCAACCCCACCGCTGAGGTCCCTGTGACCAACCTCCTGCAGGACGAGATCCTCACCAAAGAGGACCTCCCCCTCAAGCTCACCGCATACCTCCCCTCCTTCAGGAGAGAGGTCGGAAAGCACGCCGACACCAACGGTATCATCCGTGTCCACGAGTTCAACAAGGTCGAGATGGTAAGGTTCGTGGAACCCTCCACCTCCTGGCAGGCACTCGAGGAACTCAGGGGCGACGCAGAGGAGATCGTCAAGGCACTGGGTCTTCCGTACCACGTCCTCCTGCTGTGCACCGGAGACCAAAGCTTCTCCTGCGCCAAGTGTTACGATATCGAACTGTACGCACCTGCCCATGACAGGTGGCTTGAGGCATCCTCCTGCTCCAACTTCCTGGACTTCCAGGCCAGGCGTGCAAGGATCAAATACCGTCCCGAACCCCACATGAAGAGCGAGTTCGTCCACACCCTGAACGGTTCCGGAATGGCACTCCCCAGGACAATGGTCGCCATCCTCGAGAACTATCAGAACGCCGATGGAAGCGTCACGATCCCCGAGGTCCTCAGGCCCTACATGGGCGGACAGGAGAAGATCGTGCCTCCCGAGAAGAAGAAATCCTTCTGAAACACATTCACAGCCGGGGTGATTCCCCGGCATATTTCTGAAATCATCCGATTTGAAAGAACGGATATTGCTTCCAGACGAATGACCTAGATAGACAGATCTGTCTCAAGTTGATTCGCTCAGAATCTCCAACGAAGTGTCATCGATTTCTCCAACAAATACATCCACAATTTCTCCAATATTACAAATACCCAAATGTGCTACATCAAAACATGAGCAATCCAGAGTACAAAGATAGGATAATCGATACGATCCTGTCTGAGGAAATGAAAGCATTCGGAGGCGTGGTCATCACTGGACCCAGAATGTGCGGCAAGACCGCCACAGCGGAGCATATCTGTCCCTCAGGAATATATCTGCAGAACAAGACCGAGTATGACCGTTACAGAACTGTCTCGGACATCGACCCTTCGATACTGCTCAACGTACCCGAATATCCCCTGCTGATCGACGAATGGCAGATGATCCCCGAACTCTGGGACGAGACCCGCTTGTTCATAGACAGCAAGGGAACAAAAGGAATTTTCATACTCACAGGTTCAAACACCATCGATCAAAGCAAAATCTCCCACAGCGGCATCGGAAGAATATCGACACTCAGAATGTACACAATGAGCCTCTTTGAAATGGGTTATTCTTCAGGGATTGTGAGTCTGGCACATTTGTTCGACACCAAAGAGATAACCACCAAGAGGTCGAATAATAACATCCAAGAGATCGCAGAGATCATCGTCAGGGGCGGATGGCCGAGCAACATCGGAACGGACCTGCAGTCCGCCCGCAAAGCAATCGCCGAATACTGCAAAACGATGAAGAAATCAGACATCAACATCGAAAGGAAACACGACCCCCGCAAACTGACCGCGTTGCTCAAAGCCCTGTCCAGAAACGAATCCACGTGTGCCACTTCCGAATCCCTTATGAAAGAACTGGTCTCCAGAAAACAGGAAATGAACATCAAGACCTTGTACGACTACATCTCCGCTCTCAAGAAGATCTACATCGTGGACGATCTTCCCGCATGGTCCCCCAAACTGCGTTCTAAGACGACCGTAAGGGTATCCGACGTCAAGCACCTCACCGACCCCTCGATAGCGGCCCATTTCCTGAATGCAGGGCCTGATGATCTGCTCCGCGACCCGAACACCTTCGGACTGCTGTTCGAAAGCCTGGTGATAAGGGACCTGAGAGTTTACGCCCAAGGTCTCGGAGCGGACATCTACCATTACCGTGACGCTGACGGCCTGGAGGCCGATGCCGTGATCCACACTCCTGACGGCAGGTGGGCGGCATTAGAGGTGAAACTCTCAGACAAATACCTCGATGATGCCGCCAAGAACCTCCTGAAACTGAAGAACAAGGTCGAATCGGAACCTGAATTCCTGGCAGTTGTCCTTCCTCTGGGATATTCATACCGCAGGAACGACGGAGTGTTCGTGATACCGATAACCCTGCTCGGACCGTGAATTCAGGTTACAGCCTAAGATACACAAATCGGTTCGTCAACATCGGCATTTCGGATTTGATCATCTGGGTCTTTGCAGAAAGACAGAATACAGGTATCAGATGGACATCTTTTCGAAGTCTGAAAGTATCTGCGAGACCCCGATCTTGGCACCGCGCGGATCTGCGATGAGAGCATAACCTGTCTGCACCTTCGCATCGCGGAGCATCTTCGACGAAACACCGTACTGAATGGAGACGTACGCCTCGATCCACGCCGCAAGCATATCGCACGCCTTGATCGATTCGTGGTCGCGGTCGAAACCTTTGACCGCTTCGAACGGACGTAGCGCCATATTCCCGAGTTCGCTGACCCAGTGACCGTCCAACATCAAAGGAAGCACCTTCTTGTTGAACATCATGATCTCGATGTCCCCGAGGCTTTCGGTGATATCCTTGGAACTCGATTTCACAGGGGTGATGACATCCTTCGTCAGCACTTCGGGAAGGTCATGGAACAGTCCGCTGTAGTAGTCGTTGTACAGCCTGCGGTCGTCGGTGACACCATGATCCAGGTCGTTCAGGAACACGCTGTTGGCGACAAAAACACAATGACCCAGCACGGTGGTTTTCGGTTCACGGGGGATCCTCGCCCACCTCTGCTGACACCTCAGCTGACCGACCAGTTTGATGAAATCCTGGAATTTTCTGTCCTCCTCGGGAGGAAGACTGAGCCCGGCGAGATCGTACTTCCTGTACCCCTCCAACTGGTCCTCGATCTCCTTCTTGGTCTCCATGATGTCGATGACGGAGCTGTTCACCTCTTCGATGAGATTGAACTCGTAGCGGGTGGCGAGATAATGCGCGGCACTGACTATATGGTCCTCGGGAAGATCGCTCCCTTCGTCAATATATGCCCTGAACCTCGCAAGGAAATCCCTGTTCATGGACGGGACCCTCTCGGAGAACTGTTCATAGGCATAACGGTTGATCGCCCTGCGGTTCTCCTCCTTTTTGATCAATTCGTAATACACCGGAGGTTTGAGGTCGGTGATGGCGATACGGTGGATGAAAGCAAAAAGCGAATGCTCGATGAGAATGTGCCAGTTCACGTATCTGCCCTTGCGTTCCTCGCATTTGCCCAAGTACCAGGCAATGGCCGCCTTATGGGCCTGTTTGTCGATCTCGGTGAGGTCGATGGTGCGGTAGTGGTCGTTCCACCTGTGCATATTGGCCGATTCGAACATGTAATACAACATCTCGGCCGAAAGGTGTTTGGTGTCGTCCACGGACTCATTCCTCCTTCTTCTCGTCGGGTTCGGAAATATCCTCGGTCACAAGCACCTTTTCTCCGATGTCATCGGATACAACATCGGTCTCCTCGGTCGTCAGGGAAGGCTCTTCCGCAGGTTCCTCGGAATCCTGTTCTGGCACATATTCCGTACGCTCCTGTCTGTCCAAGATATACAGTACAACCAGCCCTCCGATCAGAAGGACATAACCGATATACATGACACACGTCGGAAGGCCCCAGTTCACCAGGCCGGTGTTGGAGAACATACCGAACAATGCAAGAATTATACCGATCAGAACTGCAATGTGTCCGGCGAAGCCGTACGTGAACCTCATACCATCCGTATCCTCCACACTCTATAAAAAGAGAACAAGTCCCGCCGTGGATGAATGACCAACCAATATAAACAGAACAGTCATACGGCGACACATGAACAAAGGCATGAAAGTATCGGACAGACTTCAGAACATCCCTATGTCCGGGATCAGGAAAATGTTCGACCTTGCCAAACCCGATTCGATCAACCTCGGCCTGGGAGAACCCGACCTCGAACCTCCGATGGAGGCCATCAAGGCCATGGAGAAGGCAGCGGAGGAGGGAAAGAACAAGTATTCCGCCACCGCAGGCATCCCTGAGCTCAGGTCCGCCATCGCAAAGAGATTCTCAAGGTACTCGTCATCCGTCACCGGAGACAACGTCATCGTGACCCCCAGCGGTTCCACCGCGCTGCTGGAGATCACCCAGGGATTCATAGACCCAGGAGATGAAGTTCTGGTCCCCAGCCCCGGATTCGTCATCTACGGTCCGCACGCCAAACTGGCAGGCGGAGTGCCCAAGGAATACAAGCTCACCGAGGGCGATTTCCAGCCCGACCTCGAACACATCAAATCGTTGATCACCCCCAAGACCAAGATGATCATCGTCAACAACCCCGCCAACCCCACCGGCGGTGTCCTCACCAAAGAGAACCGCGACGCGCTCGCCGACCTCGCCGAGGACAAGGGCATCATGATCCTTTCCGACGAAGTGTACGAATCCTTCGTGTACGAGGGGACCCATTCCTCGTTCCTTCCTTATCTCGACCGTGCCGTCGTCGTCGGAGGATTCTCCAAGATGATGGCCGTCACCGGATGGCGTCTCGGATTCGCATTCGCTGAAAAGGAAGCCATGGACTCGCTCATCAAGATGCAGTACCACGTATGTGCCAGCCCCAACATGCCGTCCATGTACGGAGTGCTCGGAGCGCTGCCCACCATCGACCCCTACATCGAGAATGCAAGGAAGGTCTACCGCACAAGACGCGACCTCATCACCAAGAGGATCAACGAGATCGACGGCATGGAGCTCACCCCTCCGAAGGGTGCGTTCTACGCCTTCCCGTCCTATGATATGAAGATCAGTTCCCAGGAACTGGCCGAACACCTGATCCGCGAGGGACTCATCTGCACCCCGGGATCCGCATTCGGAACCTACGGAGAAGGCCACCTGCGTTTCTCCTATGCCGCGAGCGAAGAGAAAATAGAAAAGGGAATGGACATTCTGGCAGATGTTGTAAAGAAGATCAAAGGGGGCAGAATATGAGCGATGAAGATTTCGACCCTAACGCCGCATTGTTCGGCGGAGATGAAGAACAGAAGAGCGAGGAAGAGGAGGCATACGAGTACGTCTATGGCAGGAACCCTATGAGGGTCAGCGCCCTCTCGGACCTGTGGTACCACAACCTCATGGCCAAGATCGATGAGATGAAGCTTCCCTGCGAGGAGGCCAAGATGCAGATGATCTTCAAGCTCACCTGCGGCGGCATCCTTGACATGCTCGGTGATTCCCAGGAGCCCGGAGTAGCTCCGGAGGTCATGTCGAGCCTTGACATTTTCATCGGTCTGGCACTTACGAATATGAAGTACAAGGTCGACCTCCTCGGAGAGCAGCAGAAAGCCCTCAAGGCCATTGACCGCTCAAAGTTCCAGAACGACGAGGAGTACGTCAGGGCCCTCTCCGATGCAGAAGACGCCTGGTGGGACATCTCCCAACCTCTGCTCGACATGAGGAATCCTAAAGACGCCATCAAAGAGACCCTCAGAAAGTACGGATTGGAATGATCGTAAAGTCCTCTGCTCCAGGTAAGTTCGTCATTCTCGGCGAACATGCGGTCGTGTATGGGAAACCGGCCATAGCCTTGGCCATGGATATGCGTTTCGAGATGGAAGCTGAGATATCTTCCAAGTTCACGGTGAACGGTGTTCCCGCCAGCAATTCCAACGTGAGTCCCCACATGAGGTTCATCTCCGAGGCCCACGGGAACGATCCCCTCGCGATCAACATCGGCGAGAGGGTACCTTCCGGTTCCGGACTTGGTTCATCGGCAGCACTGTCCGTGGCCTACAGCGCCACCTTACGTGCGCTCAAGAACTTACCTCATGATAACGAAACGGTCGCCCACGAGGCCTATGAGGCCGAGTATTTCGCACAGGGAAGGGGCAGTCCCATGGACACCTCCGCATCCACTAACGGAGGCGGAATAGCCCTTAACATCCCCTACAAGAAGGAGGATTTCCTTTGGACCGTGACAAAGGAAAAGAACCGCTGGGACATTTCAAAAGTGCATGTTCCGGAGATGACGTTCGTCATAGGGAACACCGGGATCAGAGCACCCACAGGACCCCTTGTGGAGAAGGTCCGCAGGTACAAGGAATCCAACACCTTCGCGGCCGAGATCATCGACGACATCGCCAACATCACCCTCGACGGAATGGAAGCTCTCAAAAAGGATGACCGCGAGGAACTCGGAAGACTGATGACCAAGGACCACAAGTACCTGTCGATCCTCGGTGTCTCGTGCCCTCAGCTCAACAAACTCGTCGAGTCCACGCTTCCCTACTCGTACGGTGCCAAACTGACCGGTTCCGGAGGAGGAGGCTGCATGGTCGCCCTCACGGACAAGCCGGAAAAGGTCGCCAAGGCCATCAAGATGCACGGAGGTACCCCGTACATCGTCAGCACCGGAGTCCCCGGCGTGAAGACCGAGATCGTCCGCAAATAAACCCTTTAAATTTTTTAAAAATGGGCCCGAAGGCCCGTGTTGAAGTTTCAGATGAGGTCTTCGAACCCTTCGACCACCTTGGGGAATTTCTCCTTGATGGCCTTCAGAAGGTTGTACACCGTGACGTTCTTGATGTCTGCGGTGGAGATGAGTTTCATCAGATCGTTGATGGTAGCATCATCGAGGGTTGCAAGACGTTCCTTGGCGAACCAGTTGCGGTAGAGCTTGTCCTCCATCCTGTCGCGCCACATCTTCTCATAGGGCTTGAGCGCGGCCTTGGAGTAGTCTCCGCCGTTCTTCTTGCATTCGGTGAGGACCTTACCGGCATACATACCGGTCCTGCATGCGTGGCAGATTCCTCCGCCGGTGATGGGGTCGATGATCCTTGCGGCATCTCCGATCAGCAGGATGTTGTCAGCGATAGCTCCGTCCTCGAGACCGGGACAGGTGGAAACGAATCCTCCCATGACCTCGACCGCCGAAGATTTGGCGAACCTGGGGTCCTTGGCGATGAATTCGTCGAGACACTATTTGGCAAGTCCGGGTTTCTTCTTCGCCATAGTACCCATAACACCGATACCGACGTTGGCGACACCTTTGCCCTTGGGGAAGATCCAGATGTATCCTCCGGGAGCCTCGGAACCGATGATGAACTCGCAGTAGTCGGGAAGGATGTCGGCGTTGACCATCCTGTACTGGATACAGGAGTCGATGTCGTTGAGCTTGAGCCTGGTGTCGATGCCGGCCCACCTTCCGATCTGGGACTCGTAACCGTCTGCACCGACGATACAGTCGCAGTAGATCTCGAGGGGCTCTCCGTACTGGATCGCCTTGACTCCGATGAGCTTTCCCTTCTCGTCACGGATGACACCGGTGGCGGAGGTCCTCATGAGGACCTTTGCACCTGCTGCGATTCCGTCCCTGACAAGGGCCTTGTCGAACAGATGCCTCTCGAGGACGTATCCGACCTCAGCACCTGCCTTGGACTCATCAAGCTGGAAAGTGGTCCTGTCAGGGGACTTGAGGATGGCACCTTTCATATCTCCGCGGATCCAGGTGGGGTCGGGAACGATCCCGACCTCGTCGAGCCAGGATTTGGAGACACCTTCGGCGCACCTGAGGGGTGCTCCGATCTCTGCCTTCTTCTCGATGAGAAGGGTGTCGAGTCCGCCCATGGCGCACCATTTGGCTGCCATTCCTCCGGCGGGCCCTCCTCCGACGATGAGGATCTCGGTCTTGATCCTCCTGACGCCGTTGACGGTCTCGATCTTCAGACCTTTGGTGAAATCGGGGTTAAGGGGGATATCGGTCATTGCTTGGCCTCCAGTGAAAGTGCAACGACGGGACAGAGAGCGACGCAGATTCCGCACCTGGTACATTTCTCGTTGTCAAATTTCAAGACAAAATCGTTCAGGAATATGGCGTTCTGCGGGCAGGATCCGACGCATCCTCCGCAGTGCAGGCATCTCGACTCGTTTACAATCATTCTTTGTCCTCCGAAGATTCTTCGTCCTTGGGAACTATGGGGTAGTTTTTCTTGATCTCGCCGACGGTGATATCGTACTCCGCCTTGTTCTTCTCCTTCCATTCCTGGAGGGAGATGGAGAACTCCTTTTCGGTCTCCTGACGGAGCTCGATACCGCTGTTGTATGCGCAGAACGGGATGATCTTGCAGTCAGGGGTGACATAGTGGATGGAGCAACGCCTGACCCTCTCGAAATCATAGTTGAAGTGGTCCTGGAAGTGCATTGCACCGACGTACATCATTCCCCAGGAGAATCCGGCGAGGGTCTTCTTGGACTTCTTGCTCATGATTCCCAGAAGAGTGGTGATGAGGTGCTTCTTGGACAGTCCCTCGGGCATCTTCTCTTCGATGAGGCACTTCTTGAGGAGCTTCTCCACCTTGATGGCGGTGAGCTTCTTGAATCTGGTCTTCTCGGCCACGTTGGAGATCTCGTCGAGTCCTTTGACGAAGTCCTCGACCTTCATGAACTCGGGCATGGGAAGGACCTTGCTGCCGTCCTCGGAGATGAAGAGGTAGGTCGCCAGTCCGCAGTGGGGGTGGGTCGGGAAGGTGATCTTGTTGGAACCGAGGATGATGGATGCGTAGTTGGAGATTCCGGAGACGACGGGGACGGGGTACCAGTCCTCCATCTTGGTGTATCCGGTCTCTTCGCAGACGCAGCGGGCGACATCGGTGAGGGTGATCCTTCCTTCGGATACTTCTTCATGAGTGACCCTTCCGGTGAATGCGACAGGCTGGTAGTTGACTCCCCTGACGACGTCCCTGTTCTTGATGGCGTATTTGAGGATGTCACCGATGGCATCGCTGTTGAGGCCCATGACGGTGGTGACCACGAGAACGATGGAGGGGCTGTGTCCGGTCTCCTCCCTGAGTTTCCTGCAGTTCTCGATGACGCCTTCCTTGACTGCCATCATCTTGCGTCCCCTGGACCTCATGTACACATCGTCGTTCAGCCCGTCGAACTGAAGGTAGATGGTGTTGAGTCCGGCCTGGGCGCACTGTTTGAGCTTTTCGTAATCTTTGGAGAACACGATACCGTTGGTCGCGATCTGGACCTGGGCGAACTTCTTCTCCTTGGCGGCGGCGATGACCTCCACCAGTTTGGGATAGACCGTGGGTTCTCCTCCGGAGAACTGGACGGCGGTACATTTGATGGGTTCCTCGGCGCGGAGACAGTCGAGCATCTTGCAGATGGTGTCGAAATCCGGTTCGTAGACGTAACCGCAGTCCATCGCATTTGCGAAACAGATGGGGCATTTCATGTTGCATCTGTTGGTGAGATCGATGTTGGCGAGAGCGGTCGGCGAAAGCATGTCGATCCTGTGGCCGTCGATGACGACGTTGACGTTCTCTCCGTCCTTGAGATTCTTGTCGAAGGAGTTCCGGAGTCCGGTACCGTCCTTGGCGAACTGTTCAGCCTCGAGGTATTTCTTTGCATCGGACCAGTAGATATCAGTGGTCACACCATGCTCAGGGCAGGTCTTTTCCATGTAGACCTTCCCGTCTTTTTCGAAAATAGTTGCCTCGATTGCCTTGCTGCACTCCGGACACAGGGACCAGGTCTTCTTGGGGAGGCCCTTTGCCGCGGAGTAGGGTTTAACCGTAGCGCACATACGTAGGAACAAAACCTGGCCCTATATAATAATACTAGACGATTGTAAGATTCCTACAGACCCCCTAACTGTAGCACGCCTTTTATAAACCGTTGAAACGAGAACAGCGTTTCATGAATCAGCGCCGTAAATCAGACCGCAGAGGAAACATGCCTTTCGCATTGGTGGCGGTCACCATCCTTTTGGTGGCCTCATCCTACTGTGTCGTTTCCGCAAGCGTCAGAGAGACCGAACAGGAAGAGGAGGGTGTGCAGGAGCAGATCGACACCCTCGACGACTCCGTTGACTCCACGAGGTCATTCATCGAGTCCGGGATCGGGAACATCATCTACACGATATGCACAGACCCAGCACTCGGAAATCTTCAGAAGAGGAGCAGCGAGTTCGATGAAAGGGCGAAGACCTGGATGGAGTTCCAGTTCCCCATGGACGCCTCCGGTGTCACCGCCAAACTGATCGATTACGAACTGAACCTGCGTACCGAGAACATGACCCTCGACGGCGACAAGACAGACGTCGACGGTTACACCCCCTCGTTCCTCAGGGCGGTCGGTTATGCCACCGTCGAGTTCGAATCCGAGGTCGGGAACACCACCAAGACCGTCGAGGTCTCATCGGACGGAAGCTGTGCACTCCCCCTTGCGATCAATGCGGGTTCGCTCTTCTCCAACGCCGTCTCCGGCGAAGGTTCCGCACTGACCCAGATGATCGAATATCAGCTCACCTCCCTGGCACAGTTCAGGGTCATCAACGGGTACGGGGCGTTCTCCACCTACGGTGACAAGGGAACATATTCCATAATCACCGAGCAGGACGTCAAGAACGCCTACCAGAACGCCATCAGGTCTCTGGAATGCCTTTATTTCAGGGACAGCAGCGGAGAGACCGTCTTCGGAAGCACCGACCTCGCCAAGACCCTCCTCCTCAAGAGCGGATACGTGACCGTCGACCTCAACTCGGTGTACGCACAGGCGCTGTACTCGAAGATGGACGACATCGTCGGCAAGTGGTTCGACTACTTCTTCGGCAACAAACTGATCGAACTCTTCGACAAGATCAGCGACGTGATCAAGAACGCCTGGGACTCCTTCACATCATTCATCACGGGAAAGAACAACTTCTCCGCCGAACCCTACCTCAAGGAGATCATCGGCGACATCTACACCGGGGTCTACAGCGGAAAGACCCATGAATTCACCGTGACCGACAGCACCACCGGAAAGACCGTCACATACACCGTCGACTACCCGGACGTCGACCTTTACGGATCCGATGTGATCAAGAACTTCAAGAACAACTACCGCAACAACACGGATGCTGTGAGGAACTGGATCACCAACCTCGTCAACGCAGCCATAACAAAGGTCGCCAACGGAAAGGGACTCGGGACCGCAGACCTTCGCCTCGACAGCCCCGACAGCTTCCCTGAGGTCCTGACGAATGCCATCGCCGCCGCCCTTTCCGGGAACATGGAATCGTTCGAGAACATCACAAAGGACATGCTGCAGTACAACAAACTGCCCGATCAGTTCTACTCCGCGATCTACTACGAGATCTTCTCGAACCGCGACTCCATCTTCACCTACAGCGAATCGAGCTTCAACAACCACATCCTCACGCAGGTCTTCGATTCCGTGAACAATGATTTCCGCGCAGAGGACGGAAGCGAACTCCCTCAGTCGGAGATCGTCCGCATCATCAGCGAATCGACGCAGCTGGAGTCCAACCGCGAAACCACCTACGATTATCAAAAGGCGGTCGATTCCCTCATGGAGAAGCTCGACGCGCTCAACGAGGTCGAAGCACCTTCCGACAGCATGGTCAAGAAGATCTGCATCGCAATGCTCAGTGTGGATTTCTTCGCCTTGGACCTCACAACGGATATCGGTTCCGTGGCCAACGCAATGTGCCAGGAGTACAAGACCTACATGGAGATCAACCCCTACTGCGGCATCCTCGACCTCCCCGACACCGATGAGTTCGTACTTCAGGGCGACAGCAGATATACCGAGAAACTGTCCGTTACCGAAACTTCGAACCCCGATGTGTCCGTCGGCAGGCCCGACAAGGACAAGAGCGTCCACTATGTCGGATTCAATGAGAGCAGCAAAGCCTCCTTCACCACCGTCATCCCAGTCAAGATCAAGGACTCCTTCTCCTATAAGGTCGACTCTGCTGGCACATTGATGTCCGCCCTCGGGATCTCCGATTCATCCTACGCAGACTCGTTCACGGTCGACATCAGCACCGAGATCGTGATCGTATCCGGATGGGGTCTACAGGGTGTCGATTACGGATCGAGCACGAACGTGCTGCTGGATGTTTACAACAAACTCATCAGCTTCCTGGAGCCACTTCTCGAACCCCTCCGCAAGATCATGCACATGGCCGAAGAGCTCATAGACAAACTGTCCCAGGCGCTCGTGACCATCACCCAGTACCTGGAAGAGATCATCGAGAAGATCTACAACACCCTCATAGAGCCTATGGAGCAGCTCAGGGAGTTCATAACCAAATCCGTCACGGAATGGTTCTGCAACAAGATTGTCGATTTCGCCGAGAATGCAAAGGCGATCGTTGATGTCTCCATGGTCGAACAGACCGTCGGGATCTCCTACATGGGTTACACCCTGACATTCTCCTTCAACCTCAAAACCCTGGAGAAGTATACGAAACACATCGTCAAGGCCGAATTCGCGGGAGAAGTGAACGGGGTTAAGATCGGGGCATACCTGAACATCAAATCCAAGGGAGACACCGATCCGGTCCGCTACGTCACAGGCGGATTCGAACTCGATGGAACGGACTGGAAGCTGTCTGGCACTATCGATCCATACATGACCACCAACAAGAATCTGATCTCCATCTCCGGAACCGTCAAGGGAGTGCAGATCGACGCGACGCTTCCCAAGATCGTCGAATACCATGAGATCGGGATCGCGCTTTCGGACTTCCCTGGGATCTCCACCATCCTGTCGAACATCCCCTCCCCCATCCCCGGGACCAAGGTCAACATCGATGCGGGAGTATCGCTGAAGTACAACCTTCCGATCAAGACCGGAGTTCTCATAAACGAGTTCGAATCGAATCCCGAAGGTACAGACAAGGACAACGAATGGGCCGAGGTCATCAACCTCTCCGGCTCCGCGGTGGACCTCACCGACTGGACCATCACCACCTCGAAGAATAAGGTACACATCATCAAGGATGTGAAGCTCGCCCCCGGCGAGAGGACCGTCATCGAATTCGAGGGAACGTTCCTCCTGAACAGCAAGGAATACCTGATCCTCAAAGACCCAGACGGACAGGAGATGGACCGCACCGACAAGTGCACCGACTCCAAGAACAACAGCAGGACCTTCCAGAGACTGACCGACGGATGCACCAAATGGGGTATGGCCGAAAGCACCCGCGGAGAATCCAACAACGCAGGTATCTTCACCAAGGACGGGGTCGGAACGCAGATCGTCCTCGACATCGTCAAGACCGCGGCGGTCAAGGCCATGACCGAGATGAAGCACGTGTACACCGTCGAAGGCCTGGAGCAACTGTTCACCAAGACCATACAGTATGCCATCGACGACGGTATCGGCCGCATCTCCGAATGCGTCGTGGAAGGTTCGATCTATGTCTCCGTTGACTTCACCGACCTGACATCCTCCGGAAGGTCCGGATTCAAGGCATATGTCTCGGCCGGAAGCGAATTCGCCGGAGACGTGCTCAAGTACCTCCTCGGAAAGGCGGAGGCACTGTTCCTGAACATCGACGATCCTTACAACATCGACATAGACAGCGTGGTGTACGATGACGTCTACGTCGGAGTGTCCGTGTACGGGGGGATCAAACTCCCCGCCAAGATGTCCGCCTCCACTGACAAGAAGGTCACCCTCGGAGTTGACATCGCGGTCAACCTCTCGGCCATCGGAGGACTCTTCGGGTGCGAGCTCGGAACCCCCAAGGTGAAGGCGAGCATCGGCATCAAGAACTGCCCTTACGAGGTCATCCCGTCGGCACTCAAACCGACGAAGAACATGACCTATGACTACTACTTCATGACCATAAAGTTCACCGCGGTGAACGCCTGAAACCTCTTTCCTTTACATGTGCCAGACAGTGCAATTGTGATACACTGTCCCCCTCGGATATCAGATCTCCGAGGGGAAGAACGGCCTAAGAAATATCCCGATGACGAACAGGTCTTTTACAAAGACCCAGACGATCGGATCATCAAAAAATGAAGAAAGGGTTGGAGCCCCGAAGGGCCCCGATGATCATAGTGTTTATGCGGTCTCGTCCCTGAGAACGTATTTGTATACGGCCCAGGCGAGGATGGCACCGATGATAGGTGCAACGATGAAGACCCAGACGTCGCCGAGACAGTTCTCGGAGAAGATTGCAAGTCCGATGGACCTGGCGGGGTTCACAGAGGTTCCGGTGATGTTGATTCCGACAAGGTGGACCATTGCGAGTGCAAGACCGATGAAGAATCCGCCGAACTCGGAGAAGACTCCCTGGTGGGATTTGTCGGTGGCTCCGAAGACAACGAGCACGAAGATGAAGGTCAGGACGATCTCAGTGAGAAGTGCGACCCAGACGGTGTCGTTGGGGATGGCGTTGCATCCCTCGTTGACCCAGGTGTAGTCCATTCCGGTGTAGAGTGCGTACAGGAGTCCTCCTGCGATGATGGCACCGATGATCTGACAGACGATGTAGGTGACGAGTTTCTTTGCGTCGATCTGTTTGTCCATGAACATTGCGATGGAAATTGCGGTGTTGAGATGGCATCCGGAGATCCTTCCGATGGTCACAGACATGACCATGACGGTGAGACCGAATGCAAGAGCGGTGACGATGACGCTGCCGCTGAAGATCGCAGCACCTACACCGAAGAATACCAGAACGAAGGTTCCGATAAGTTCGGCGATACCTGCTTTGATAGTTGCATCCATAATTATCAATCCCTCCTGAAGGGGGTGATTGCCCAGTACATAGGTTGTTTAAATAGATAACGAAAATTTGAGCCTGTTCAAGAATAGCCAGCATCTGAAATTCATATCAGCGCTGTCGGACCCGGCACATGTTGTAATATCCCGACGGCACGCTCCTTTTCATAAGCATTAATTACGCGATTACAATAGAGCAGGTATGGCCGGAATGAACACATCTATACCGACAGTCCTCACAGCAGAGGAGTTAATGGACAAGGCATTCCGCAGGGCCGCCAAGATCTCCAAGAAAGGCAGCGACTCTTTGGATACAAAGAAGAAGACCACGCTTGCAAGGATTACGGCTTCGGGCGACATAGTCGAGACGACTCTCGTCGGCTACATCCAAAAATTCCCCAGACTGGAAAAACAGGATGATTTCTTCCCCGAACTGGTAAACCTGGTGATCGGCATCGACAGGTACAAGAAGGCGCTCGGAGCGCTCAATTGGGCCGCCGGCAGGACGGAACTGCTGAAGAACCAGTCACTCAGAGAGGTCAGACGCACCAAAGACCCAGCAAGGATCGAAGCGATCAAAAAGGGATTCTACGGACGTCTCGGATCCTACGTGAAACAGATCTCCAAGGACCTTCTGTTCCTGCAGGACGCCAAGAACAAGTTCAGGGAACTGCCCACCATCGACCCGAAGATCCCCACCGCAGTGGTGGCCGGATTCCCGAACGTCGGAAAGAGCAGTCTCGTCACCTACATCAGCACCGCGGCACCCGAGATCGCGCCTTATCCCTTCACCACCAAAGGTATCACCATCGGACACATCGAGGACGACTGGAGGAAGTACCAGATCGTCGACACGCCCGGTCTTCTCGACCGCAGCTTCGAGGACAGGAACGACATCGAGAAACAGGCCGTCCTCGCTCTGAGGTACCTCACCGACCTGATGATCTTCATCATCGACCCGTCGGAGACCTGCGGATACGGACTCGACGTCCAGAAGAAGCTCCTCGACAACATCAGGTCCAATTTCCAGGACGTTCCCATCATCGTCGTGGAAAGCAAATGCGACATCGTGAAGACCGAAGGCGATGCCGTCCGCATCTCCACCAAGAGCGGAGAGGGAATGGAGGAGTTCAGGAACGACCTCCTCCCGAAACTGAGGGAGATCTTCAGGAAGCACTCCCTGGCCGTTCCCCTGGACGGGGCGGAGTGAGCGATGTCCGAGGTGGCTGTCAGTCCGGAGATGAGGGAGTATTTCTCCAAACTCAACTCCAAGACCGAGGAACTCTACAAGATCGCAGAGGAGGCAAGGAAGAAGGGAAAGGACCCCACCATGGAGGTCGAGGTCCCCCGTGCAGAAGACCTTGCATCCCGTGTGGAGGAACTTCTCAAGGACTACAACGTGAAAGGTCTGGCGGAGGATATCCGCAGACTGACCGCCATCCACCACAACCGTGAGATCGTTGCACTGAAGGTCGCCGAAGAATACGCCGCCAAACCCGCGGATTCCCGCGAGGCCACGCTCGACCGTGCAGTGAGGATCGGTCTCGCCATCATCACCGAAGGTATCCTCGTCGCCCCTCTGGAAGGTATCGCGTACACCAGGATCAAGAAGAACGACGACGGGACCGAATTCGCGGACCTCGTCTTCGCAGGACCTATCCGTGCCGCAGGAGGTACCGGACAGGCAATGAGCGTTCTCGTCTGCGACGTCGTACGTCAGAAGATGGGTATCGACAGGTACAAACCCACCCCGGAAGAGGTCGGAAGGCTTCAGGAGGAGATCCCTCTCTACAGGCAGTGCGCCGCACTGCAGTTCATGCCCGAAGCGGATGATATCGAGCTCATTGTTTCCAAATGCCCCGTCATGATCGACGGAGAAGGTACCGAAAAGGTCGAACTCGGAGGTTTCAGGGACCTGGCACGTATCGAGACAAACCGTGTCAGGGGAGGTGCCTGTCTTGTCATTGCAGAAGGTATGTGCCTCAAGGCATCCAAACTGAAGAAGCACGTCGACAAGCTGAAGATCCAAGGCTGGGACTTCATCGGGGAATACCTCAACCGCCACAAGACCGTCGACGACGGTAAGAAGGACCACGTGAAAAAGGTCGAACCTGCCACCAAATATCTGCGTGACATGGTCGCCGGACGTCCCATCTTCGGACATCCCTGCGCCAAAGGCGCATTCAGACTCAGATACGGACGTGCCAGGACCTCCGGACTGGCGTCCCTCGCCTACAATCCCGCGAGCATGTACGCCATGGACGAATTCATGGCACTCGGAACCCAGTGCAAGATCGAACGTCCTGGAAAGGCATGCGTCGTCACTCCCGTGGACACCATCGAAGGGCCCACAGTCCTCCTGAAGAACGGAGACCTCGTATACTGTCAGACCAAGGAAGAGTACCTTGAGATCAAACGCAACGTCGTCGAGGTCACCGACAACGGAGAGATCCTCGTCCCCTACGGAGAGTTCTGTGAGAACAACCACGTCCTCGTCCCCTGCGGTTACGCGGTGGAATGGCACAGGGAAGAGATCAAGGCACACAACAACGGCGAGCTTCCCGAAGACTGGAAATCACCCACCTACGAACGTTCAAAAGAAATGTCCCAGATGTACGGTGTCGCACTCCATCCGAAGTTCAATCTGTTCTGGAGCGAACTGGAGGCCGACAGGGCAAGGATCCTTCAGAAGACCCTCGTCGAGACGGGGTCGTTCTCCGACGGACACCTCATCCTTCCTGTGGAACCTGTTTCAAAAAGAATACTCGAAGACCTCAATGCGACACACAGGGTAAGGGACGACACCGTCTATGTGGACACCGTCTATTCCGAACCCATCGTCGACTGTCTAGGTCTTTGCATAGAGAACGGGAAACTGAAGAAGATCAAGGAGCTCGAAGGAGACAACACCCTCGAGGCCATCAGCAAGGCGGCAGGTTACGAAGTGAGAGCGAGGGTGCTCACCCGTATCGGAACCAGGATGGGACGTCCTGAAAAGGCCAAGGAAAGGGCCGGCTCACCTGTGTGCCAGGTGCTCATTGGATTGGAGGACGAGGCCCACAAGGGTATCAAGGACACCGCGGCCGCCAGAAAAGCGTTCGAAGGACCCAGCACGTTCGATTCCTCAAGCAGGAGCCATATCCTGCATCCGAACCTGGGTCTCCGCATGTGCCCCATCTGCGGTGACAAGACGTTCCGTGTCTGGTGCAGGAAATGCGAGGTCCACACCGAACCCGTACACAACAGCGAGAACACCGTAGACCTCGACATCGAGAAGGAATATGCCGATGCCGTCGCCAACCTCAACAAACGTGCCCTGGAAATCAAGGCGGAATACGACAAGACCCACGACGAGCCCATGTACCTTCCGGACTTCAATCCCAGGAAGGAGGCCCTGAAGTGCCAGGACAAGATGACCTCCCGCACCAAGACCCCTGAGACCCTGGAAAAAGGTATCCTCAGAAGGAAGAACAACATCTCCATCTTCAGGGACGGAACGGTCAGGTATGATATGACCGATATCCCCCTCACCCACTTCAAACCGAGGGAGATCGGACTTACCATCGAGAAGGCGCATGAACTCGGCTACACCCACGACTGGAACGGCGACCCCCTCACGGATCCGGAACAGACAGTGGAACTGAAGGTACAGGACATCATCCCCTCCAGGGACTGCGGCAAATACATGGTGCAGGTGGCCAATTTCGTCGATGACGAACTCCAATACATCTACGGAATGAAACCGTACTACAACGCGACGAAATCATCCGATCTCATCGGAAGTATCGCGTTCGGTCTCGCTCCCCACACATCCGGATGTATCCTCTGCAGGATCATCGGATACAGTTCGGTCAGAGGCTGTTACGGACACCCGTTCTATCACGCTTCCAAGAGGAGGAACTGCGACGGTGATGAGGACTGTATCATCCTCGCTCTGGACGGACTTCTGAACTTCTCCAAGATGTTCCTTCCCGACAGGCGTGGAGGCCTCATGGACAGTCCTCTCGTTCTGACAACGAGACTGGACCCCAACGAGATCGATAAGGAGGCACACAACGTGGACTGCCTCCGTGCATATCCGCTGGAATTCTATCAGGCCGCCATGGACATGAAGGATCCGAAGGAGATCGAGGGTATCATGGACCTGGTGGCAGGCCGTATCGGTACTCCGAACCAGTACGAGACCCTGGGATTCACCCACGACACATATGATATCTCCGAAGGACCGAAGGAATCCGCATACACCACTTTGGGCAGTATGAAAGATAAGATGATCGCCCAGCTGGACCTCGGAAAGAAGTGCCGTTCTGTGGACGAACGTGATGTCGCCAACAAGGTCATCAACAAGCACTTCATGCCCGACATGGTCGGAAACCTCAGGAGTTTCGCGACACAGACCGTGAGATGCACCAAATGCGCACGTAAATACCGCAGGGTACCGCTCTCCGGAAGATGTACCTGCGGAAACGAGCTCACCATGACCGTCAGCGAAGCTTCGGTCAGGAAGTATCTCGACGTTTCATTGACCGTTTGCGACACATACGGTCTCGACAGTTACACCGTCGAAAGGATCAAGATCATCAAACTGAGCATGGACTCCCTGTTCAAGAACGACAAGGTCAAGACCCTGCTCGATGACTTCTTCTGACACAGCAGATCAAATGTGCCAGCACGTGAAAATCGTGAATAAAAAGATCCCCCGAAAGGGGGAAAATGATTTTGAAATCAGAACTCAGCTTCGCTGACGACGTCGAGGACCTCTTCTGCCTTCTTGTGGAGGATCTCGACTGCTTTGTCGAGGACCTGCCTGGCGGTCAGAGAGCCGTCGGTCTCGAACCTGAAGATGAAGTTGCTGTCGTCCCAGCTGACGGTCACGGCACCCTCGAGACGGGAGTCGTGCTGAACAGCCTTTCCGAGGACGCATGCCCTCTCGAGATTGTCGACGACAAGGTTGCCGCCTTCGATCTTGAAGAGTCCGGGGTACTCGGAGACAGCGTACTTCTGGATGTCGGCGTCCTTGGCCTTCTTCGCATCGATGGTGATGATAGGCATGTAGGAGTATCCGACACCGAAAGCGGCCTGCCATTTGACGTGCTGCCTGGCGGTTCCCATGACAGCTGTCGCGTAGATCAGGACTGCCTGGGTATCGGTGAGTTCGACTATCGGGATGTGTTCGTCCTTTACCTTGAGGCTTGCGTCGCCCAGAGGTGTGAGGTCTCCGGAGAGAACGGTGCAGGGTCCGAACTTGTTCAGACTGTACATGATGGTACAGCCAGGACAGCCGGTGCCCCCGCAGGAGCATTCTTTCTGGAATTTGAACTGATCGGTGGTGGGAACGGGAACAAGACCCAGCCTGTGGGCGATGACCTCATCGAAGAGAGAGGTCACACTCTCGTACTCCTTGTCGTCCTGCATGATGGGACCGAGGTGGAAGTCCACCTTGTCGATCGCCATCTTAGGAATGTCCTGGAGCATGGTACGCCTGAGGGCGTTGGCCATGGCAGGCGAAGAATCCTTGAGGATGAACTTCGCCTTGGTGTCCTCCATTGAGACAATCTGTATTTGCATGACGAGCCACCTCAGACCCTGCGTCCTCTGCGTCCGCCCTTAGGTTTGGTACCGTCGTGGGGTATAGGAGTGACATCCTCGATGCGGCCGATCCTGAGGCCTGCACGGGCAAGTGCACGGATGGCTGCCTGGGCTCCGGGACCGGGAGAGGTGGATTTGTTTCCTCCGGGTGCCCTGACCCTGACGTAGATTCCAGTGATCTCTTTCTCAGCTGCGATCTCGGCGATCTTCTCGGCCGCTTTCTGAGCTGCGTAAGGGGAGGACTGGTCCTTGGCCTGTTTGACGATCATACCGCCGGTCACTTTGCCGAGGGTCTCTGCACCGGTGATGTCGGTGAGGGTGATCATGACGTTGTTGTAGCTGGCGAAAATGTTCGCGATTCCCCATTTTGAACTCATTCGGAAACCTCCTCTGCGGGTGCTTCTTCGGTCTCTGCGGGCTCTTCGACAGGTGCTGCGACGGGGGCTGCGCCTCCGTTCCTCATGGGGTGCATCTCGTCGGTGAAGGGCGATGCAGGGTTGTAGCTGACGGAACCCTCTTCCTCACGGAGAACGATGTATCCGGGAACGGTGACCTTGTGGCCGTCCACGAAGATGTGTCCGTGGTTGATGAGCTGCCTTGCCTGCCTGATGGTGGTTGCAAGACCTTTCTGGAAGACGATGGTCTGAAGACGCCTGCTGAGAATGTCCTCGCTCTTGAGGACAAGGATGGCGTTGAGGTCTCCGCCGGAGACGGGAAGGACTCCGATACGGGAGCACTTTGCGATAAGTGCGTCGGCCTCGATCTTTGCCTGCTGGTCACCGCTTCTGAGACGGGACTGAAGTTCCCTGGACTGTTTCCTGAAGTTCCTCAGCATGGTGTCTGCTTTCCAGACCTCGGTCTTGTTCTTAAGACCGAACTGGCGGACGACCTCGTTCTCGTTCTTGATCCTCTCGCCCTGCCAGGGGTGTGAGGGGGTGTCGTAGCATTTTCTTGAAAATTTAGGATCTCCCATTTAACTCACCTCAGGCTTTCCTCTTGACTCCGAGTCCGAGTCCCTTCCTTCCGTTGGACCTGGTCCTCTGACCCCTTACCTTGTGGTTGGTGGAGTGCCTTACACCGCGGTAACTGCGGGCCATCTGCATCCTGTTGATGTCGTCGGTCTGGATGATGCTGAGATCGTTTCCGAGAAGGTGCATGTCTGCTCCGGTCTCGTAGTCCATCTGACGGTTGACCGCCCAGTTGGGTGCGTATTCTACGTAGCTGAGAACGAGTTTCTCAAGGTTGGCGATGGTCGCTTCGTCGAGGGAACCGATCTTTGCGGAGGGGTCGATCGCTGCTTTCTTGGCAATGATCTGAGAAACCCTCTTTCCTACGCCTTTGATGCTCTGAAGTCCGATGACGGTGTATTTGAGACCGTCGATATCGGTGTTTGCCATACGGACGATGTAGTTGAAATCATCGCCCTCGCTCTTTGCAGATTTCTTCGGACCCTTCTTTTTCTCAGCGGGTGCGGCGGCCTCTGCTTTCTGGTTAGCTGCTTTAGGTGCTGCCATAATTCATTCCTCCGTAAATGTTCCGTATCATTCCTGATGCGGAAAGCTCAAGTGCTAGCCGGATGACGGGGTCACACTCTCAGTTTTCGTTCCGTGTCCGGAACGGGTCCTGAGTTTACGTAAATCGGTTGATTCACTCTTTATTTATATAGATATGGGGGAACAGAACTGGGTGAAATCCCTCGTGATGTACATGAGCCAGACACCAGGAATTCCGGTGTGCGGGATGCACTTTCCGATGACGGAAACGGATGGTGCCGACGACCGGATTCGAACCGGTGAACCTCTACGGAGCAGATCTTGAGTCTGACGCCTTTGGCCGCTCGGCTACGTCGGCATTTGTACTCCCCCGTATGGGGGAGATGATTAAAGTTTTATGGAAGAGTGGTCACTTCGGCCCTGGTTCCGATAGCGTAGAAGGTGTATTCGTGCTGGGTGACGATCGCACCGGGCGCTTCTACGAGCTGTGCGAAACTGCTGAGAACTCCCATACGGGTCAGTTTCTTGACACATTTGTCGGGGTCGACAGAGTCTCCGAGCTGCCAATCTCCGCGGCTCCTGTCGCAGCTCCTGGCACAGAAGGGGAGACCGTGGAACTCCTTGTCGATGAAATCGACAAAATCCTTGAGTACAGGGTCGGTGAGTTCCTTGTCACGAACTTTGATGACAATGTTTCCGGGCTTTCCGTTGTTGACGTAACCCTGACCGTTGGTGGCGAAAGGCTCGACGGCGAAGGTCTGTCCCGCCTCGATCGTGGTCTCGTCGCCTGCATCGTAAGGCGGAATGGAGTATCCTGCGTGGAGGTCCCAGTGGGCGATCTGATGTCCGCAGAGATTTTCAACGACCTTGAAACCGTCCCTCTTGACACTCATTTCGATGGCACGTCCGATCTCGCGGATGGGTGTGCCCGCTCCGACGAACTCCGCAACGGTGTTCCTGGCGCGTTTGGACGATTCCACAAGGTCCCTGTAGGCGTTTGTTCCCACTTCCACGGTTCCTGCGGTGTCTCCGATGTAACCGTCGAGGAATCCTCCGCAGTCCACCTTGATGACATCGCCGACGTTCAGACGGGTCTGGTCGTTCGGTGACGGGGTGTAGTGTGCGGCGACCTCGTTGATACTGAGGTTGCAGGGGAATGCGAGACCGCATCCGTGGTCGCGGATGTATCCCTCGACCTCCTGTGCGATATCGTATAATTTTGCACCGGGTTTGCACATGCTGAGACCGAGTTCCCTGGCCTCTCCTGAGATTCTGCCGGCTTTACGCAATTTTGCAAGTTCGTCTTCGCTTAACAATTTAAGACCTCGTTGATCATCTGCTCTGTGATAAGGCCCTGACGGACGATCTCGATATCCTTGTCCTTTATCCATACGATGGTCGAGGGCTTTCCGAGAGGACTTGCTCCGCAGTCCACGTAGACCGATACAGATTCACCGAAGGCATCTACTGCCATGTCGATGTTGACGGCATCGGGATGGAAATGGGTGTTGGCGGAAGTGGCCACGATAGGTCCGGCACGCTTCGCGATCTCCATTGCCATAGGGTGGTTGGGGATACGGATACCGACCTTCTGAGAACCAGCGGTCACAATGTCCGGAACGTCGGGCTGTTTCTGGATGATGATGGTGAGCGGTCCGGGCATGAACGCATCGATCAGCTTTTCAGCGGTCTCATTCAGTACAGCGACGTTCTCCATCTGAGCGATATCTGCGACAGCGACGGAAAGGGCCATGTCGAAAGGCCTTTTCTTAGCCTGATACAAGGATTTGACGGCAGATTCGTCATAAATGTCTGCACCGACCCCGTAAACGGTATCGGTAGGGTATACGATGAGCTTGCCGGAACGGACCGCTTTCGCAGAAGCTTCAGCGGCACGGATTCCATCGTTGTTCATTCCGTCTGAAAGGTCGCATTTGTATATCTTCAATAAGACACCACCATCATGTTCCTTGCCTTCTCGACCGAGTCTTTTCCGTGATCGGCAGAAGGTCCATGGCCTGGATAAAGAGTTCCGATATTTACATTGAACAGTCTGTTCAACGAAGAAAACATGTCTGCTGAGGAACCGGTGGGCAGATCGGTACGTCCGTAGCCGGAAGCGAAGACCGTGTCACCGGAGAAAAGCGAGTTTGTGCATTCATCGAAGAAACAGACGCTTCCCGCAGTATGACCCGGAGTGGGAATAATGGAAAGTCTGTGGTCGCCGATGTCGAACACATCGGTCGGAAGGAGTTTCTTGACCGCGACCGGACGGAGATCCACACCCAATCCGTCGGCAAATGAAACTATAAGATCAGGTTTGGAGACCACCTCGCATTCGATCTCGCTGATATATGCAGGACAGCCGAACTCGTCGACTATCGAAGCGAGACCACCCACATGATCTGCATGACAGTGTGTGAGAAGAACGGCGGAAAGGCGGAGACCTCCGAGTTCCTTCCAGATCTGTGAAATGACATTCTCCGAATCAAGACCTGTCCCGGTGTCGATAAGTATCGCGGAACGTCCTTTGAGAAGATAGATGTTGGAATCGAATCCGCATCTCGAATGAATCGTTGTGACCGTCATCCATTATCGATATGAATAACAGATAAAAACTTACTCAAATGAAGGAAATAAAAAAAGAAGATGAGTTCTCATGCGTAACCTGTTTGACTGCTAGACCACATCCAGCGGCAAAGATGTTAGTAAGCCAGGACTGAACACCTCGGCGAACCTCGGTGCTTACATCCGGCTTCTATCAAACCCGTCATATACGGATATCTTATGATGTCTCTTTTTCAAGGCGGCTTCGAGCTTAGATGCGTTCAGCTCTTATCCGCTAGTGCGTGGCTACTCAGCCTGCCCGGTCGGACAACTGATAAACTAGAGGCACCGAATCCCTGTTCCTCTCGTACTAAAGGATCCTTCTCGTCAGACATTTACAATTCCATCAAAAAGCAACAAAACTGTCTCGCGACGTTTTAAACCCAGCTCACGATCCCTTTTAATGGGCGAACAACCCCACCCTTGGCAGCTGCTGCACCACCAGGATAGGGAGAGCCGACAGCGAAGTAGCAAGCCACGGGGTCGATATGAACTCTTGCCCGTGACAACTCAATTATCCCCAGGGTAATTTTTCTGACATCAATCGCCCCCACTTGGGAGGCTGATTGGTTCGCTAAGCCATAGTTTCCTATCTCCGAACCCTATTGTCTGGTTCCGAGTCAAGCTAGCTTTTACCTTTACATTCTTCGTTAGATTTCTGACCTAACTGAGCTAACCTTTGGGCGCCCTTGTTATCTTTTTGAGGGCGTGGCGCCCCACCCGAACTGCCCGCCTATAGCTGTCCCCTCGAAAGGGTGAGTCGTAAGAAATGGTAAGGACGGTGTTTCATCGTCGACTCGGAGAGAAGCTAGCGCTCCTTCCTGGGTAACGTCTCCCGTCTACCCTACACATACCATCTCCTACAACAACAACAGGTTGCAGTGAAACTCCATGGGGTCTTCGCTTTCAGATGGAATGATCTGGATTGTGCACCAGATTGATTGTTTTCACTAGCGTCGAGGCGGGGACAGTAGAACACTCGTTGAGCCTTCATGCAAGTCGCCAATTAAGCGACAAGGTATTACGCTACCTTAAGAGGGTCATAGTTACCCCCGCCGTTTATCGGTCCTTCGATCGGTTGAAACCGAATTTCAGATGCCGACACTGGGCAGGCTTCGGCCTCAATACACATCCTTTCGGACTAGCTGAGACCTATGTTTTTACTAAACAGTCGGTGTTCTCTTGTCACTGCGACCAGTAGCTCTCACTACTGGCACCCTTTATCCCGAAGTTACAGGGCTAATTTGCCGAGTTCCCTCGCCTCGATTATGCTAACACGCCTTAGGCTACTCACCTAGGGACACCTGTGTCGGTTCTTGGTACGA
>CAVGRR010000003.1:0-63631 GCA_963631655.1 Eggerthellaceae bacterium | reverse complement strand
ATTCTTCTTTGACCGAAGTCCTCTTTTCAGATAACTTTGTAGAACTGAAAAGTTCTGCATTTTCGGGTACAAAACTCAAGAATTTTATTTTGAACAACGGTAAACTCAACTACGGTGTATTGGGAAATTGTTCGGATCTCAAATCTGTCGTCCTGGGAAAATCCGCTGCCATAGCCGGTGCATACAGTTCAATCCTCAGTGGATCGACGCCGAAGGTCCTGGTCCTTCTGACGACAGATGCGGTCGCATACAGTAACACCAGGGCGTATCAGCGGGGCGCTATCGATGGCATGACCATCGCTGTCTCGGAAGACTGTACCATAGATTACAGCGCACTTGTAACCGGAGGATATACTGTTGTCAAAGTGAATGCGATCTCCAACGGAGACTGTTTCGTCATTCCCGCGGTGGAACACATCACAGTGAAAGAGAAGGGCCGCACAGATGATTCGATCACCTTCTCATATACTCTCGATACGGGATATGACCGCTCCAAGATCTCCCTGAGCATCGACGGCACTGGATTCGAACTCAATTCCGACGGCACCTTCACTGTGAAACCTACAGGTATGTTGCAGACCGTGGACATCAAAGGAGTCGAACTCAACAGGTATACTGTGACCGTCAGTGCGGAACATGCAGGATCTGCCCTCGGCAGCACCGTCACCGTCGAGCACGGCAGCGATCTTGTGCTCGGATTCATCGCAGATGAAGGCTACACCTTCTCCGACGCGAAACTGACCTGCGGCGACAAGGTATACAATGCATACCACGACAGCTGGTTCACTGTTCCGGATGTCGAAAGTGAGATCACCATCACCCTGTCCGGTGTTGTTCCCGAACAGTATGAGGTCACCTTCGTGAAGGGCGGAGAAGTCGTCGAAACCTTGACCGCGACCTACGGTCAGGCCCTGACCCCCTCGGACAAGTCCTCCGCCTGGTATCTTTACGGTTCCAATGAGGCTTACGACTTCACAAAATCCCTGTCTGCAGACACGGTCTTCTTCGGTACCCCTGCTTCTGAGACCGCCACGATCGATGTTACCTATTACGCAGGCCGCGGAATCCTTTCCGCATCCTGGATCGGCGGAGAGATCGTCAGCGGCGGATCCGTCGTCAAAGGTTCCGATGTCACCTTCTTCTTCGACGGCGAAAGAAGTTATTCCGTCGTCGGATGGTTCGTGAACGGAACCTACACAGAAACTTCGGAAACTTCCATGACCGTGTCCGATGTCAGCGATAATCTGTATGTTGTCGTTGCCGTGGAATATGCTCAGGGAGGTGTCAACTACATCCTCAACGCCCCGACCGTTCTGCCTGATGAAGAATATAGCAAACTGTTCTGGATCGGCAGTTATCAGGACCCCCTGAAGATGGGCGCTGCATATTACGACCTGATGCCCTCTGCATACACCGTTGTCGGCGATTATCTCTACTTCGTTTCCAGCAAGAGCATCCAGAGGATCAACCTCAATGGCGATTTCTCCGACGGACAGATGCCTGCCGATACACTCACCATCACCCCCGACAACCTAACCAAATCGATCTCATATTTCGATGGTTATCTCTTCGTCGGAACCGCGGTCTATGATCTCGATCTGAACTATCTGTTCGAAGCCCCCGCATCTCCCAGCGGAATGTATGGCGGCGACTTCATCTCGTTCAACTCCAACACCGTCTCCAGGTGGTCCCTGGATGTCACCGAGAGCGGATATAAGACCAAGACCGTGTGGAAATTCAATGTTGAACAGAGCTACGGCAGTATCGCCATCGACGGCGATTACCTGTACTATCTTTCCGTATCCTCTTCGGACTCCGACCGTTCCGTAACCTCGATCGACCTGAATGCCGGAAAGATCAAGGACACCGTGGACCTCAACAAGTGGATTTACGCTGCATATATGGATGACGGAAGGATCACCGTATCCGACGGCTGGGTATATGTCACGGCCTACACTGCCGGTCTCTTCACCCACGCCGACGATGCGCTCTATGATGGGGGAACCCTCCTGAGGGTCTCCGTTAATGACGGAAACTTCGAGGACGGTTCCGTTCAGACGATCCTGTTCTCTGACGAAAATAACGTTTCCGAATTCGTGGAGTACAACGGCCGCGGATACGTCTACTCGAACAACAATCTCGTCGTGATCGATATGGATACGTTCCAGATCATCTACACCGTTGAAGGTACCTTCACTCACGGAAGTATCATTCTCAACACTTATTACGCGAACGAGTCCAACAACTACAAGGTCTATGTCTATGTGGTGCCCTACAAGAACTCCGAGACCATCTGGGTATTCGAGGACGACCAGACCAAGACCTCCGGAACCGTCTCGAAGATCGAGAAGACCGGTTATGAGCAGTACGCTACGACAAGTATCAAGAGCTCTGCCAGCGGTTACATCTACTGGTACAATGACTCTTCGATCTTCTTCGTCACTGGAGCGAAATACCACGATGTGACCTTCGTCTCCGACGGAAAGGTCATCACCACCAACAGCAAATCTGTCAACGGTGAGACCATCGTCCTGCCCGAGGTCCCTGTCAAGGAAGGATACACCTTCATCGGATGGTACAACTATGACGGAACCGAGATCACCGCGGACTCCAAGGCCGCAGGTGATATGACCATCATCGCCGTTTGGGAACCCAAGTACGCTGTCACCTTCGTGATTGACGGAAACACCGAGACCACGCTGGAAGACCGCGGAACCGAGATCGCGCTCCCCTCCAACCCTGTGAAAGCCTCTGACGGACTGTACGATTATACCTTCGTGCGCTGGGACGGATACACCGATGGAATGGAGGTCCCTGAGGGAGGAGTGATCCTCACCGCAGTGTTCTCCAAGGCCCTCTCTGCTAACACCGAATCAGATGCCACCGTCAAAGCGGACGATGGAAAGGCCACCCTTTCCAAGGAAGAGGTCAAGTACCTTGCAGAATCCGGAAAGAAAACCGTGATCGAGAGCGAGACCGCCAAGATCGAGATCCCCGCCGAGGTTTTCGCTGGCCTCGCCGCCGGAAAGGAGGTCTCCGTCAAGGTCGCCAAGGTATCTGCGGGATCCCTCAACGAGTCCCAGAAGAAGGCCGTCGGAAACGCACAGATCATCTCCTTCAGCCTCACCGCCGGAACCGAGTCCGTCCACAAGCTCAGCAAGGCCGTGGCCGTCACCATCCCTGCGGATCAGCTTCAGGTCTCTGCCAACAGCAACACCGTCGTGTACTACGTCGATGATGACGGGAGCACCGAGGCCATGGCCACCCTGGTCAATGCCGACGGTTCCCTGACCTTCTCCACCAACCACTTCTCCTACTACTTCATCGGAGAGGCGGCAAGCGCCGAAGGTGCCTCCATCGTTGTCATCGCCCTCGCAGCGATCGTCGTTGTTGCACTCATCGCACTGGTAATCTATGGTGCGAGGAGCAGAGAAGAAGAGTGAACCCTTTGAACAAACCTTTTTTCCAAACCATTTCCGGAGGGGTTCCTCCCCTCTGGGACCTTACCTATGCCCTCTTTTTTTACGGCCAGTAATTAAATATCGGATTTCAGTTGGAAGACCCATCCAAATTTATTGGCAAATACGTCAGATGTACACATCTGTGTCTGTTGACGGAAGTCCAGTTCCATCCAGGAGGAGAAAATACGGAGGCCCTGAAATTCAAAGCAGCAGTATCGGTCGTTATCGTTGCAGCGATCTGTGTCATTTCCCCTATGATCGGGCTTACAGAGGCATCCGTCGACGAAAAGGAAGGCGTGATGATCGATTTCGGTTACTATAATGTGAAATGGATCGAGTCCGAGCTTTCCGATGGCGAGAACGGTGTCCAGGCCCTGGAAGAGGCCTGCGCCTCTGCCGGAATATCCGTTGTGAAGGACATCTACGGGGACATCCAGTCCGTGGACGGTGAATCCTCATTCATCTCCACCTCCTGGAGCATGTATGTCCTGTCCGGAGATGGCAGTTCGAAGACCTGGAAGAAGGTGGCCTCTCCCGCGGAATATGATGTCGGTAAGGAGAAGATAATCTCCTGGACCCGTGTCTCTGGAGAATCATCTATGATGCCCGCCGTGGATTCCACCGGGTACACCTATTACAGCTATGCGGAGAACGGAAAGACCATCCGCGGTGAAGATCTGAGGGTGGTCACCATGGCCCCCTCGGTGACCGAGACCGTGGCTGCCGTGGGCGGACTGGACCTCATCATCGCCACCGATACCTACAGTAACTATCCTGAGGAACTGAACGAACGTTCCGATTCCATCAGCAAGGTCGGAGGTTACACCGATCCCAACTACGAACTGATCGTCGGGGTATCCCCGGATATAGTCTTCCTTGACGGAAGCGTCGGCGAACACGTTAACATGGCCGACAAACTCCGCAAATCCGGGATAAACGTCGTGGTGCTCTACGAAGTGATCGAGGTCTCCGACCTTTATAAGAACATCTGGATCGCGGCGAGCGCATTGGGATTCTCGGAGAAAGGCAACACCTACAACGAACAGCTGTCCAACACCATCGACTCCGTCTGTGCGGTCACCGACATCCAGTCCTGCAAGGCGTTCATATCTCTGTCCACCTCGGATTCGCCGTACGTCGCCGGAAGCGGGACCTATGCCAACAGCATCTTGACCTCCGTCGGTGCCACCAACATCTTCTCGAACATCAGTTCCTGGGGAATGGTCGACAGGGAGGCCATCTACGTCAAACAGCCCGATGCCATCATAATCATCTACGAGGGTGGAGAAATCACCACCGACCAGGAGTACGAAGAGGTCCTCCGCAGTCTGAACAGCATGTGGAAGGACACTCCCGCCTTCGAGAACAAGAACATCTACATCTTCTCCGGCAAGGCGGCGGACCTGCTGTCCCGTCCCGGTGCAAGACTGGGTGCCGCGGCGGAACTGATCGCCAAGGTCCTAGACCCCGATGCGTTCATCGCGGCGGATTACTGGGACAGGTGTCCGAAGTATTTCGGTGACGATTATGCCGACTATCTCAAATATCAGGGGACCGAGGGGGTGCTTCTGGTTTGAGGAAGATACTGCTCAGTTTCTTCATTCTGGCACTGTTGGTCCTTCCCGTCTCGTACAGCTCCGGATCGGATGCGGAGGACAGCGATGCTGCGCAGCTTCTGCTCGATTACGGCAACGGGAGTTACGTCTGGTATGACATCCCTGCGGACCACGGAACGACCTATCTCTCCGCCGCGGAGAGCGCACTCGCCGCAAACGGCATCCTCTATACGGAATCCTCCGGCACCCTGACCTCCGTGGGAAGCATCTCCAACACCGTTGTCGGAACACAGGCATGCACCTGGAGATTCTTCCTCTGGGACTCTTACACCTGGGCCTACGGAGAGGAGGACGGATCCGAGAAATATTCCGGAGAGACGATCGCATTGTATTACTCTTCGTCCGCTTCCATCCTGCCTGTCTCCACACCTTATTTCAGCGACTCCTGGGTCTCTTACCGCGGGGATTCCTCCAACAGCGGGATCTCTGTCTCCGAAGGCCCCGAATCGGCCGCCACACCCCTTGAGTGGAGCATCTCCTCCGAGTCCGGAGGAGTGTACGGTTCTATCCTTTATGCGGACGGACTGATCTACTACATCACCGGCGGAGACAGGGAGGGAACGGGTGTGAACCGCAATCCCCACTTGAATTGCGTCGACACCGTCAACCACACCCTGTCCTGGTCGTTCTCATACACCCTGAGCAGCAGTCACGGTGCGGAACAGTACGAGCTCAACTCGCCTGTTATCGTCGGCGACATGATCATCATAAACTCTTCAAACAGACACATCTACTGCCTCGACCGTTACGAGGGAACTGTTCTTTCCGAACTTGTCCCGAAAGGGGAGACCGCCCACTACGCAGGTGTCTTCGACACCTACACCTACACTTATCTTTCGACCGCTTCGATGAGCGGTTCCATCATCTCCAACGGTCCGACCTCCGCAGTCTATGATTCCGGAGCGCTTTATTTCAACACCCACGACGGACAGACGCGCTGCTATTCCGTTACCCGTGAGAACGGATTCCAGGAACTGTGGACCTACACTCCTGCAGAGTCCCAGAGGGGCTGTTTCTACTTCGCGGCGCCCAGCATAACCTATGTCGACGGAGTGCGCGTTGTGGTCTCCGGCAGTTACGCGGGATACATCTACTGCGTCAACGCCGACACCGGCGCGGAGATCTCCGTGAAAAAGATCACCGACACAGGAGTTATCGGAAAAGTGACGCCCGCAGGTGACGGAAAGGTCCTCGTCGAAGGCAATGACGGAGGCATGTCCCCCCGCAGCGGATTCACCGCCCTGATCGATCTGAAAGATATGTCCCAGATATGGAAGATCGACCTGTACGGTGGCAGTCCGGTGATCATGAACAACACCGTCTATGCCTATCTGAAACCTGCAGTGTCCTCCACTCTTTCCGGATATGACAAACCGCAGGTCTGGGACAAGAACGGGGTGTACTCCGACGCGGTGAGCGGTTTCTATGCACTCTCCCTCGATGACGGTCATGTCATCTGGAAGAATGAAAGCAGCTGTTACACCAAATCAGGACTCACCTACTGCGACGGAAAGCTGTACTGTGCAGATTACAGCACTCTCGGCGACTGGCCGTCCGGAGGAGGTCTCAGGTGCATCGACCCCGATACGGGAAGCCTCGTCTGGGCCGTGAAACTCGAGCCGGGCGAGTATGAATACTGTATGTGCACCCCCACTGTTGCGGACGGGAAGGTGTACATCGGAAACGACGGCGGAACCGTGTACTGTGTGTCGGACACACCCGGCAGGATAGACTCGGAGACTGCCGATATTGACTATAAATCGCAGGGTCTGGCACATTGGTCCTGGATCCTGCTCTTTGCCACAGCGATCGCGACGATGGCGGTTGCTGTGATGTTCTACAGGAAGTGAACGGATGGAGAATGAAAACGATATCGGAGCGGACGGAGGAAAGGCCAAGATCCCTCTGAAGGACCGTCTCAAAAGATCATACACTCGTATGAAGTATGAGATCGAGGACGTGAACAGCACAGAAAGCGAGATCAAAGTGAAGAAGAGGCATTTCCGTATCATCATGGCCGCGGGAACGATATTCTGCATCCTGGTGTTCCTGGTGACCATCTCGATCTCCACCGGCGGTATCATCCCCATTTCCGATGCATTATCCTCATTGATCTCAGCGATCCAGAAGGGCGGGCAGAACCTGACCACGGAGGAGCTGTACATCTACCATTCGAGGCTTCCCAGGGCCGTCGCCGCGGTGGGTGTCGGAGCCGGACTCGCCATCGCAGGTTGCATGTTCCAGGCATTGATCCGCAACCCTCTCGTCGATCCTTATATCACCGGAGTATCATCCGGTGCAGGATGTCTCGCCATCGCCGTGTCCGCACTCGGTGCCTCCGCCATTCCGTTCCTCGGAGAGCACAGTACATACCTCATTCCTGTGGCGGCCATCATCGGAGGAGTCCTCGCATTCGGCATCACATTGCTTGTTTCCGAAGGTGCAGGGGGTTCCGCCACCAACTACATCCTCGCCGGAGTCATCGTCGGATTTGCATTCTCATCCGTTCAGACCGTGTTCCTGGCGATGGACAAGGACAACCTGTCCGACATCATGTGGTGGCTGTACGGATCGTTCTCCAACATCACCTGGGAGAACGCGTTCCTCGTTCTGGTGCCTGCTCTGGGTCTTTCGTTCCTGGCGATGATGTGGGCCCGTGAGTTCAACCTGTTCATGATGGGCGAGGACCAGGCCGGTCAGATGGGACTCGATGTGAGGAAGTTCAAGGCCGTCATGATGGTCGTTGCTTCCGTCCTCACTTCGATCTGTGTCGCATTCGTCGGTATCATCGGATTCGTCGGATTGGTGATACCTCACGCATGCAGGATGTTCCTGGGCGGGGACCACCGTCTCATCATGCCTGCATCTATAATTCTGGGGGCATGCCTGATGCTGTTCTCCGACCTGATCGCCAGGGTCGCCATGGCCCCCACGGAGATCCCTGTGGGTGCCATCACCGCGATGATCGGAACCCCGATCTTTGCTTATATGCTGATGAGGAGGGGACGCGAATATGACGGATGAGGTATCGGTCGGTACTGCGGAATTTGAGGGTTCTGTTGCCAAGACGATGCCCGAGACAGAGAACGTCTCTACGGTATCTGGGTATGACGACCCTCAGCTGAAGATCGAGGACCTTCATATCCACTTCGGCGATTTCGAGGCCCTGCATGGGATCAACCTCGAACTTCCCAAGGGAAAACTCGTCGGACTGATCGGTCCTAACGGATGCGGGAAATCGACCATGATGAAGTGCATCTCCAGGATCCACAAGGACTGGACCGGGAAGATCAGTATCAACGGTGTCGACGTCCGTTCCCTGAAACCGCTGGATGTGGCGAAACGTGTCGCCAACGTCCCGGCGGAGGCGGGACCGACCTTCGGAATGACCGCGATGGACCTGGTCATGATGGGGAGATATCCCTTCGTGAACAAGGTCTGGTGGGAGACCGAAGAGGATGAAAAGGTCGTCAGGGACGCACTGCGGACCTTCGGACTCGACCATTACCGCAGAAAACCCGTGAGTCTCCTTTCGTCAGGAGAACAGCAGCGTGCCCTGATCGCGAAAGCGTACGTCCAGCAGCCGAAGGTCATGCTGGTCGACGAACCCACATCGCACCTTGACATGAAGTACAAACTCGACGTCATGGAGTACCTGAAGGATATGTCCCGCGGGGATATGACCGTCCTTGTGGCAGAACATGATATCTCCCTCATGGCGAGGTACTGCGACCTCTGTGTCATCATGAAGAAGGGAAGTATTGTCGGATTCGGCGATCCGAAGAAGATCGTCACCGCAGACCTCATCCGTGATGTCTATGAAGTTGATGCCAAGGTCGGCACCGATGACGACGGTGAGATCTACGTCCTTCCGAAGCATGCGATAAGGTGAGGGTATGAGTTCCAGGAATGTCATTCTGATCGCTTTTGCTGTGGTTCTTCTTTCTGTTGCTGCGGCCTACGTGACCGACACCCCCGACAGCAGCGATGCGGCCACTGCGAATTCGGTCAGGGTGTTTGTCGAGATCGACGGAGAATACAAAGAGACCCAGAGCTCCGGATCCAGTGTGAAACAGATCATCGAGACCGCCTGTGATAATCTCGGTGTCAGTATCACATACACCAAACTCGGAGCAATTCAATCTGTAGGGGGTATTGAAGCGTCTTCTGGTGAGAACTGGAACATCCACCAGTGGATGCCTCTGGGCGTTCATGACTGGTCGTCGGTCGGTTTCGATACGAAATCGGATTCCCAGGTCATCGACGGGACGACATACTGTCTTCATATGTCCTCTCAGACCCTGGTGAATCAGACCCTTGTCTATGAATCGCCTGATTTCAAGCCGGAAAGCGACGGTTATGTCTTCATCAAGTTCGGAGTGCGGGCGGATGATTCTTCGGAGGAAGTACAGAACGCCTTCACGACCGAGGACAGGATCAACGGATTCTGGATCAAGGGGCACGGATCCAATATGGGAGAGGTCGTCGAATCAGCCATGAAAGAGAACGATTTCGAATGCTCGTTCACCACCAGTTCCGACGGGAACGGCAACGACCTGCAGTATTGGATAACCTCCTTCTTCGGGATCTCCGGCAGCACCAACATGGGTTCCTCGACGAGCTGGGCCTACTGGTCGCAGTATATGTACATCAATGACCAGTGGAGCTACAACAACTGGACCCTGGGATACTATGACCCAGGCGTGTACAAGTACATCGCCTGTGTGTACATCGTCAGTATCGATTACACCGAGGACAGCGGAGAGGATAACGAGGTCATCTCCACCCTTCCGAAGATAACCGATTCCGCCAGTATCGCAAGCCAATGCAAGAAGTCCCTTATGACAGTGACCTTCAAGCTCGACGGCGAGGAGATCTATGATACCACAATCCGTAACGGAAAGACCCTTTCGTACATCCCCTCTGTCGCCGAGGAGGAAGGCAAATATTTCGGAGGTTGGGGCGACATCACGAAGGCCATCACCGAAGATACAGTGTTCGAAGGACACATGTACGACCTGGACGAGACCAAACGTCAGGTGGTCTATAAGAGCGAATCCGGACGTACGATAAACGTGGAGACAGGAGATGTCGGATTCAAGGCGACATATTCCCTGAAACCTACCAAGGCCTCCGATTCCGAGTACAACTACTACTTCAAGGGCTGGTCCTCCGACGGGAGCACTGTGGCAGATCTCGATTCCGTGACGGAGAACCTAACTGTCAAACCCCTGTTCGAGGCCAAGAAGAGACCGTACAAGGTCACATTCTACGATTATGACGGAACCGTTCTCACGGTGAAGGAGGCGGAGTACGGTGCAGATCTCACAGGTGATCTTCCCGCATCCCCGACAAGGGCGGACACGGTCGACAAGGTGTTCACGTTCGTCGGCTGGTACATCACCACCTACACCAACTCCATCGAGGACAAGGCGCTTCAGGCCGATCTGACCAACATAACATCCACCAAAGTGGTCTATGCCGCGTACACCTACGTCGCGCACCCGTACACCCTCACCATCAATCTCTCCGACGGGGAAACGGTCACCAAGGAGATCGCCTACGGAGGGTTCCTGAAGGAGTCGTTCATGATCGATTCCGTATCCGGTTTCGCACTCAAATTCTACCGCGACAGTGAACTGACCCAGGCGGTCGGAACCTCGTACATTTTCACCGGAGACACGACCCTTTACGCGGAGAAACTCCCCGGTACATATTCCTATACTGACGCGGACGGAAAGTGCGTGACCGTCACTATGGACAGCACTTCCGCGGCCCTTCTGAAGGCGGTCTCCGGAGCTTACACGATCTGCGATGTCTCCCAGTTCTCCGAGGGAAAGAGTGTTCAGCTCGATTCCGGACTGCTCACTGCGCTCATGAACACCCTCGGGTCGGATGCCGACATACGCATCATCCTCTCCCGCGGGGAATTCGTTCTCACTCTAAGCACACTGCTGGGTCTTACAGATCCCTCCGGAACCGACGAGTTCGTGTTCTCCATGGACAAAGGTCCCACGACCTCCGTCCGTATCAACACCGCCCTGAAGAATGTGAACTACGATAACACCTACACCATGACCGTGAAACACAACGGAAAGACCTTTTCTGCGGAAGGTCTCGGCATAACTGTCTCCGTTTCCTACGAAGAGGATTCCACCGTGTCTCCGATGGTCTGGAGCGCCAACCCCAACACCGGTCTGCTGACCTCCCTCGACTGCTCATATTCCGACGGAAAACTGGGTTTCAGCCTCACCGATATGGTCTATTACGTCACCGGAACCTCCGGAGAGCGTACCGACGGTGGAAGCGGTAAAGGATACACCTGTCCCTACGGCGAGGTCGAATACACCTGCCGCGGCGAGAGCGAATCCACCTACAACTCCACCTTGGACAGAATGACCCTCGACAACGGGGGTGAGGTCCTCTACGTCCCCTCTGCCCTGGAGGGATACCCCCTGAAGCACATCGGTGCACAGGCGTTCAGCGGCGTGACCAACGCGCCCATCCTGATCATTCCGGCCACGGTCGAGACCTTCGACTGGACCTCGCTTTACGGTTCCTCTGTCAGGGAGGTGTACTTCCTCGGAGACATGCCCGAATTCACCGGAGATGCGCCCGCCTCGATAACCGCCTACCACTCCGACAAGGCCTCCGGATGGACCGATGACACAGGCGGTGTCCTGACCCTCATGACCTACAGCAAAGGCTCGTTCTCCTTCAGGTACTACCTGATCGACGACCAGATCACCGTGGCGCAGTGGATCAAGGGAACAAGCGTCGACATTCCCTCGTACATCTCGGTGAGCGGAACCGAGTATCCTGTCACCGTCATCGGATGCAACGCATTCGCTGGGTCATCCATCGAATACATCCGCATCCCCGACACCGTGGTGCAGATCCAGACCCGTGCATTCTACAAGTGCCAGGCACTGGAACAGCTCACCTGGGGATCCTCTCCTTCGGTGGGGATCCTGGCAGACGAATGCTTCAGGGGATGCATCAATCTCAGGAGCACCACCGCGACCATTCCCGACGGAGTGGGATTCATCGGATTCGAGGCGTTCAGGGACTGTCAGATGTTCAGAACTATTGTGATTCCGAACACCGTCACCGACATCCGCGGAGGCGCGTTCTACAACTGATCCTCCTTGCCGAAGTGACCCTGAGCAACAGTATCATGCTGATCCCGGAGCGCTGTTTCGGATATTGCAACTCGCTCGACGGAGTGATCCTGCCCGACTCCGTGATCGAGGTCGCGGACAATGCGTTCTACAGCTGCGACATGCTGACAAGCATCAATCTCAACAAGACCCAGACGGTCGGGATCTACGCCTTCTACGACTGCGGCACCCTCAGTTCCGTCACCCTCGGTTCGGAGCTGAAGATCCTCGGCAGGGATAGTTTCGAGAGCTGTTCGATGCTCTCCTATGCATACGCATACTGCGAACAGCCCGAAGGTCTTGACGGCTCCGGACTGACCGAAAATACTTCGATCTATGTCAACTATGATGTGGAATCGCAGTGGACGGCCGACCACCTGGTCATCGAGAAGGAAGACGATCTGAAGCAGAGTTTCGAGGCCGCCACGATGCCTTATGTCATCGCAGGGCTGATCATCCTCTTCATCGCTCTTGCCATCTACTCCTGGAAGTACAGGACCAAGAACCTGATGTGATCTCAGCAAACAATTCAATTCCGGGGCCGTTCGGCCTCGGGCATTCAGGATCATTCTTACAGTTCCGACTCCATCAGCCAATCCACCAGATTGACGATAAGCACCCCTTCATGGTCCCCGAGTCCGAATCTGTCAAGAGTGAGGATGGTCTTCTGACGGTTGTCCCCCGTCTTGGAAAGCGGAGCCATTTCCCTCTTCACGGTCCCTTCGGCCAGGACCGTCTGGCACACTTGATAGTACTCCACCTTTCCATGCCTCTTCGCAATGAAATCTATCTCGGAATCATGATAGCTTCCGACCCTGATGTCATATCCTCTCCTGATCAATTCCAGGAACACGATATTCTCAAGGGGGCGGCTGGTATCATCACCTGTGGCGAGACCCAGTTCCGCATTCCTCATCCCGAGGTCTGAGACGTAGTATTTCCCGTTGGTCCTCAGCAGCTTTCTGCCTACCATGTCATATCTGGGACATTTGTAGAACAGGAATGCTTCCGTCATCGATCTGAGGTATCTGTCGACCGTTGTACAGCCCAGACCCAGGTCTTTGGCGATGTTGTCATCGTTGGTGATATTGCCGATATTCGACTGTAGGAAATGGGCTGTCTCCCGGATCTTGTAGGAGTCTGCTGTTCCAACCAGTCTCATGACATCCTTCAAAACCACGGAGTCGAATGCGCCCTGAAGATAGTCCAAGCAGTACTCCCGACCGCGTTTCGGATCCACTCCGGGCAATCCTCCATATTCAAGATAGTCCTTGAATGCGGCATTCCCGTCGGAATACCCGTTCTTCACAGTGAACTCTTTCAGGGACAGCGGAAGGACTTTGATCTCCACATGACGGCCCGAAATGTGTGTGGCAAGGTCGGAAGAAAGCATATTGGAATTGGATCCTGTGACGTACACATCGCAGTTCCCTTTGGAATTCAGGGATGCCAGGGTGAGTTCCCATCCGCGGACGTTCTGTATCTCGTCGAACAGGATGTAATATGTTCTGTCCTCCGGTATCTTCGGTGCGATGAGTTCGTCCAGTTGTTCGGAGGTTTTGATCTTCCTGCCCTCAAAACTCTCAAAATCCAGGTAGAATATGTCAGATTCGTCAACGCCGGAAGAGATCAGTTCTTCACGATATAATTTCAGCAGGACCGATTTTCCGCAGCGACGGATCCCGGTGATCACTTTGATCACATCGCAGTCTCCGCGGCCTGCAGCGATCTTTTTCAAGTATCTTCTGCGCATCAGATACTCTTTCATGCATGTATCATACTCTTGAATTTATTAAATTTTTTTCACGCATGAAAATTTTTTGAGAATTGATTAAAATTCTTTCACGCATGAAAAATTTTCACAAGACACCCACAGATATATTCCCTATTTTCAATCTCTCCGCAGCATAATCATAATGTGCCAGATCACCGAAAATACGGTCTGAGGACCATTCCGCGATCGTGAATCCGCGGTTAGGCTTATAAATCATCCAAGCGCTATTCAAACAGGTATCAGCCTTGGACGATGCAGATCTAGGAACCCGTTATGACAGGATGGCCCGGACCGATTGGATCGACATCCGGCGCATCCATAAGGCACGTGTACTCGTCGCCGGAGCAGGTGCTCTGGGGAATGAGGCCGTGAAGTGTCTGGCACTTGCGGGATTCCACAATATCTCGATAGTCGATTTCGATACTGTCGAGAGGACCAATCTGAGCAGATGCGTTCTCTTCAGGGAAAAGGACATCGGCCGGAACAAGGCGGAGGTGGCCGCAGAAGCTGCAACCGATCTCGACCCCGAATGCGTGGCGACACCTGTCAACGGCCGTATTCAATCCATCGATCTTTCTTCATTCGACATCTACGTCGGATGCCTCGACAGCATAAGTGCCAGACTTCATTTGAACTCGCATGCTCGCTATTACGGGATCCCGTATGTGGACGGGTCCACCGACGGTTTCAGGGGGAAGGTGATGACCATTCTCAAAACAGGTCCGTGCCTCGAATGCACCATGAACCGCACTCATCTCGACGAACTCCATCGGACGTTCTCCTGCGACCCGGGGGAGGTCCGTGAGGACACCAGGATATTGTCCTCAGGTGTCACCACCGCATCCGTGATAGCGGCGGCCTGTGTCCGTGAGACGATAAAGATAGTCTGCGGATGCGAGCACCTGTGCGTGATTGGGTTAAACTACTACGACGGCATACAGGGTACGATGGAGGTCTTTGAGACCGATATCGACCCCAGGTGCCCCAACCATGGAGACAGAACATGACACTGAACGTGAAGATAGAAAACTCGGTCAAAGGATCGACGATTTCCGTCGAGATCGAAGAGACCGATTCCGTGGGCGACGTGATCGCGTTCGCCTCGCAGTACTGGGACAATGAGACGATAGCCTATGTCATGAAGTTCGGGAACAGGCTGCTGTCAGCCAACATCTCGATCGGAGAACTGGGTCTGAAGAACGGGGACACCCTTGTGCTCGTTCCCGACCCCCAGGGCGGATGATAATATGGGAATGCCAATCCCTATTCTTGTCAAGAGACTGAGGAACGACCTTTCCGGTGCGGCGGACCTCGGGATAGATGTCCCAGACATTCCGGACAGCATCGATTTTCCTTTTGCGATCGACATCACGCTTCACGACACCGAGGCTTTTTCCGCACCCGATGTACCGTGCCCGGACCAGAGGTTCACGATATTCATCGGTGAGGATTACCCTTACGAGAGGCCGAAGGTCAGGTGGAACACCGAGATATTCCACCCGAACATCATGCCTCATTCCGAGGGCGGTTCCGTCTGCGTGGCGGAGCTCGACCATTGGACCTTCGATTCGAATCTGAAGGAGTTCATCGAGACGCTGATCGACCTGGTCGACCATCCGAATCCATTCAACCCTCTTACCAATCCGACCTGTGCGGCGGCCGCGGAATGGTTCCTCGACAGGGTCTGATATCCAATGACCCAGACCGAGAAAAGGACACGTTCGATGCCGGGTGCCGAGCTGTTCTTCGGAGAGAGTGTGGCCCAATATCTCGCCGATCTTTCCGATGAGGCATACGCATCCGAGACCTGCATCGAAGGTCTTCTTCTCGGTAAACTCTATTTTGACGACCGCGGGACATATTGCATCGTGAGCGGTCTGACCCAGGACCTCAGCAGGATCCCCAACGCCGTCGGCTGGTTCAGGTCCTGCGAAGGCAATTGTACAATGACCCAGGCCGATGTGAGGAAGGTACAGTCCCTCTTCGGATACACCAAGGTCTATGCGATAGCGGTGGACTGTTCCGGAGGGGAGATGGCGATGTATTCCGTCGACAGCGGGGTCGCCAGAAAGGTGCCTTCCGCGATGGTCGAGAATCTCTGAATCAGACCCAGATCGCGTGGTTGTTGCGCAGGTCCTGTTCTTTGAGATTCAGTTTCTTCATGAGCCTCGGGACCAGTGTATCGAAGAACAGGATGGTGGCATCCTCGAAGACGGTTCCCAGAGGCGCCATTTCGGTGATCTCCTTGTCAGAAAGTGTGGCGACGAATATGGCATCATCCGACGTCTTCACGAGATCTCCTTCTTTGTTGGAGGTTATGGAGATGACATGTGTTCCCAGACGGCGGGCGATCTTGGCGGTGGTGACCACCGACATGGTGTTTCCCGTGTTGGAAATGAGGATCAAAAGATCATCCTTTTTCAGGATGGGCGTGGTCATGTCTCCGACAAAGGACACCTGAAGACCCATCTGGACCAGACGGATGGCGAAGGTCTGACCTACGAGGCCGGACCTGCCGACACCGAATATGAACACGCGTTTGGCCGAGAGTATGCGGTCGATCAGGTTGTTTCTGTCCTGTTCGGAGATGCCCGAAAGGGCTTTCGAGCATGCTCCGACCAGAGACTCGAGCGTATCCAAAGGATATCACTCCGCGGCCGCTGCCGCCTCTTCCTGTTTCTTCTTGTCCTTGAGGTACTTGGCGGCCTTCTTGGAAAGCACCCTCTCGGTAAGGGTCCTCATGTAGACGGCGTCATGTTCCAGAAGAGGCGAAGAGGAGATGAGGGTCATTTCAGGTTTCAGATCTGCCAGTGCCTCGGCAAGCCTTTCGAACCTGAGTTCTCCCTTCTTGAGAGGAGTGAGCCATTTCTCGTTTCCGTCGGGGGTGAACTCCACGTTGGAGAACGAGGCGTATATTCCGTCGGGGGAATATGAAGCGAATGTGTTGAGCACCTCGACGAAGTCGGATGCGGTGTTCAGGGCACCCCTGGTCCTTGCCTGGTAATGGGGGAAGTTGAGCACAGGCGTGATCTCCCTGTCGAACTCGTCGCAGAGGTCGAGCACCTGGTCGATGGAACCGAAGACGTTCTGCTGTCCGGTGACCTCGATACCGAGGCGTGATCTGATCCCGGTGTCCTTCCACCACCCTAGGAGCATGCCGAGGTTGTTGCGGATGTTCTCCTCGGTCTGTTCGCGGCTGCGTTTCTTGTCATCGTACAGTCCGGCGTTGGTGACGACGATGTCCCCTCCGAGGGCGTTGGTGACGACCGCGGACTGCCTGAGGATGTCGAAGTACTGCCATGCCATGGCGGCCTCGTCCTCATCCTCGGAGTCCATGCTGCATCCGAGGTCCATGTAGTAAGGGGTGTGGAGCGAGAGCTTGATATCGTGCCTGACGGCCATGTGTCCGAGGGAGTACAGGTCCTTGAAGCAGGATGCGATACCGGACGGAAGGACGATCATGTTGTCCTCCTCCTCGACAATCTCCTCGGGATCGTAGATGAGTTCGCCCTCCTTCTCCACTCCGACGACGAAACCTGTCTCGGGTCCGAGCTCCCTGACAGCAAGACCGACCTCCTCGTCCTCGGGGGGCACGAGCATATATTTCGGTCTCACCATCTGAATCTCCAATGCAGTCAGAGCGAGATTGTGCACATCCTCGATCCCGTCTTTAAGGGTGCGACCCTTACAGGAGAGGGGTATTCCGGCCGGACCATATCTTATCATGGAAAATCACAACTGACGGGCAATCGAACATTGTGTTATATAATTTGTCTCCTACATTATATATAATAAAATAAGGACTTCTGATAAGGTTTATTAATGACCCCAACATAGGGCCCCTTCACCCAATGTCGGGAGAGTCAGAAAAATGAGCAACAAAAGCTTAAAGACAAACCCCCAGCTCGTGGCCCTGATCGCAGATCTTAAGGCCAAGACCAGGGAGGACCCCAAAGCTGCTATCTGGCGAGACATCGCGCTCCGGCTTGAAGCACCCAGCAGGGTGTGGGCCGAGGCGAACCTCAGCAAGATTGAGAAATACACCGCAGACGGAGAGACCGTTATCGTTCCCGGTAAGGTCCTCGCAGCCGGCGATATCAGCAAGAAAGTGAACGTAGCGGCATACAGCTTCAGTGCAAAGGCCGCTGCAGCGATCGTCGCCGCTGGCGGAAAGACCATGACCATCAAAGAGCTCATGGAAGAGAACCCCACCGGCTCCAAAGTCAGGATTCTCGGGTGATTAGCATGGTTACCGTTATCGATGGAAAAGGACTCATCTACGGAAGGCTTGCAAGCGTTGTCGCCACCAAGATCCTTGACGGAGAAGAGGTCGTCGTTCTTAACGCAGAGCAGATCATCATCACCGGTGAGAGGAGTGAAGTGTTCTCCGAGTTCAAGCACAAGGTTGACGTCGGAGAGGTCACCAAGAGGAAAGGACCGTTCTACCCCCGCAGGGCCGACCTCCTTTTCAAGAGGTGCGTAAAGGGAATGATCCCCCGCTACACCACCACCGGAAGGGAAGCATACAGGATGCTCCACGTCTTCGTCGGAGTTCCCAAGCAGTTCGAGACCTGCGAAAAGGTCAAGATCGAGGATGCTTCCAGGGCAGTCCAGTGCAAATACGTGACCCTGGGTGAAATCTCCGGATTCCTGGGATCCAAAGTCAGGTGATTTAAATGGATGCAGTCAACACTAGTGGAAAAAGAAAGACCGCAATCGCCAGGGCAGTCGTGAAAGAAGGCACTGGAAAGGTCACCGTCAACAAGACCCCTATCGCAATCTACACTCCGGAACTCGCGAGGCTCAAGATCGAAGAGCCCCTGCAGCTCGTTCCCGAGAAAGCAGCAAAGGTCGACATCTCCGTCACCGTTCAGGGCGGAGGAGTCATGGGACAGGCAGCTGCCGTCAGGACCGCTATCGCACGTGGACTTGTGGACTTCTACAAGGACGACGAGCTCGAAGCACTGTTCAGGGCATACGACAGGACCCTCATCATCAACGATGACAGGAGGAAACTGCCCAAGAAGCCTATGGGACCTGGTGCTCGCGCAAAGAAGCAGAAATCCTACAGGTGATCTGATGATAATTCCGGTGAGATGCTTTACTTGTGGAAAAGTGGTCGGTTCCGCCTATCCAGAGTATGAGAAACGCGTGAAGATGGGCGAGGACCCCCAAACGGTCCTCGACGAAATGGGATTCGAGAGGTACTGCTGCCGCAGGATGATCGTCTCCCACGCCAATCTCATCGGCGAGATCTCGCAGCTCGGATGAGCTGCTGGCCATAACAAACTATTTAACCCAAACCATTTATCCACCCTATACGGGCCCTTGGGGTAGCTTGGTATCCTTCATGCTTGGGGTGCATGTGACCCCGGTTCAAATCCGAGGGGGCCCACCACTCTTCTTTATTATTATGTCAAAATCGAGTTTCTGACAATCATTTCCGTTGATCTTCGTCGGCTTTTGTGCATCACTGACGGAATTTCATCAAGATCCGCGTGAAATCGTGAAATTGGTCGAAAAAAGGAAAGTTGCAGTCCCGGTACGACCGATACCGGAACTGGAAATTGTTTCACGAACTCGGAACGGATGCGCCGAGTTCTTTGATCCTGATAATCACATCATCGATCTGACCGTGGGTGAGGTTCGGATTCAGAAGTGTGAACTTCAGCATGACCTTGCCGTCTTTGACGGTCTGACCGATGACGGTGCCTTCCGCAAGCAGGAGACGTCTGACCTTCTTGTTGGTCTCGTCATCCATGTTCAGGGCGAAGACGACAGAGGAGATCTCCGGTTTCACCGCGACCACGAATGAAGGGTCCTTTGAGATCTTCTCATAGAAGTATTCTGCATTGCCGACCGCGGTATCGATGATCCTGCCGAAGCCGTCCATTCCTCTGGTCTGGAAGGCCATGAACACCTTCAGTGCGTCGAAACGGCGCGTGGTCTGCATGGATTTTCCGACGAGGTTGATGTAACCGTCCTCCTCATCCTCTTCGCGGTTGAGATAGTCTGCATGGAGCTCGAAGCAGTTTAGCCTCTTTCCGTCCTTCAGGATGACCGCGGAACAGGAGATAGGGAGAAGGAACATCTTGTGGAAGTCGATGGTGACCGAATCGCACAGGGCTATGCCTGAGATCTTCGATCTGTGTTTTGCACTCATGATCAGTGCGGAACCGTAGGCGGCATCCGCATGGAGGTGCATCCCATACTTGTCACATATTTCTCTCATACCTGCAGCATCGTCGATGGAACCGAAGTCCGTGGTTCCGAAGGTGGCGACCGCACAGAAGGGATACAGGCCTGCTGCCACGTCCTCTTCGACCATTTTCCTGAATTCGGACACGATGATCCTGCACTTGGAATCCACAGGGATCTTCCTGACCGCGTCATATCCCAATCCGAGGATATGGCTCGCTTTATCCACTGAAAAGTGGGAGATCTCCGAGGTGTAGATGCGGAGTTTGGTATATTCCGGAGGAAGACCGTGCTTCTTGACGTCCCATGCGAACTTTTCCGTGCAGTACCAGTCGCGGGCGGCGATGATGGCCGAGATATTGGACTGGGAGCCTCCTGATGTGAAACAGCCGTCTGCGGTCTCCTTGGGGAAGCCGTACAGCTCCGCTAGGCCGTCGATCATGCTGACCTCGAGCTCGGTGGCGGCAGGTCCCTGGTCCCAGCTGTCCATACTGTCGTTGAAACAGGATATGATTAGTTCTGAGCAGATGGTCTCCGTAAGCACCGGGGAGTGCAGGTGAGGCATGTACTTCACCGACCAGGTGCGGAGGAGGTGAGGCATGATCTCCTTCTCTGTCTCCTCCAGCACCTTATCGAAGCCTTTCCCCTCTTCGGGAATGAAACCGAGGGAGGTGATCTTCTCCCTCAGTTTGTAAGGATCTATTCCGGAGAACGCGCTTCCGTCGGAGAACGAACCGAATATGGCCGACAGGGTGTCCCTCAGCATCTGAGAGAACATCTCCTGTACTTCTTTGGAATCGGACAGGAGCAGCGGATCAGCTGCGGACATATTTTTCAGCCTCTTTCACGGCCTTCTCGAAGATGTCCATGGCCTTGTCGATCTCCTCATCGGTGATGGTAAGGGCGCAGAGGCACCTCATGACGGATCCGTTGCGTCCGCCTTTCTCCATGATGAGGCCGTTCTCGAAGCAGAGGCGCTGAACCCTCATGGTGGTCTCGGAGTCGGGCATGGGCACGCCCATGAGGTCCTTCGGACCGTTGGGGTTGATGAATTCGATACCGAGCATCAGACCGGTTCCGCGGACATCTCCGATGATGGAGACCTCGTCCTTCAGTTTGAGGAGACGGGATTTCATGTAGTTTCCTTTGCGGGTGACCTCGGAAAGGAACTCGGGGTTGCTGAGCCTGTTCATGACGACGGTTCCCGCCGCCATAGCGAGCTGGTTGCCGCGGAAGGTCCCTGCGTGTGCTCCGGGGCCCCATTTGTCAAGTTCGCGGTCGTATACGACGACGGACAGAGGCTGTCCTCCGCCGATGGCCTTGGAGATGAGGATGACGTCGGGGACGATTCCGGCGTGTTCGAATGCGAACATTTTGCCGGACCTTCCCATTCCGCACTGGATCTCGTCACAGATGAGGGGGATGCCCAGTTCCTTGGTGACCCTGCGGACGGTCTGCAGGAATTCCGCAGGAGCGGGAACCACTCCTCCCTCCCCCTGGATCGCCTCGAGGATGACCGCTGCGGGCTTGGTGACACCGCTCTCGGGGTCCTTCAGGAGGCGCTCGAAGTATGCGCAACATGCCTTGGTTCCCGCGTCTCCGCCGAGTCCCATGGGGCAGCGGTAGGAATACGGATAAGGCATGAACTGGACGCCGGGCATGAGGTTCGCCACATAGTTCTTGGCGTTGCAGTTTCCGGTCAGTGCCATTGCTCCGTGACCCATTCCGTGGTATCCTCCGGAGAAGGCGATGACGGAGCCCCTTCCGGTGGCGGTCTTGCAGAGCTTGATCGCAGCGTCAGTCGCGTCGGTTCCGGACGGCGAACAGAACTGGATCTTCGCCTTTTTGGCGAGTTCGGGAGGGAGGATGCTGAGAAGGGTCTCAGCGAACTTGTCCTTCACAGGGGTGGTGAGGTCGAGCGTGTGGAGCGGAGCCTCGGACTCGATGAGGTCCACCATGGTCTGGTTGACCTCGCTGTCGTTGTGGCCGAGCGCAAGGGTGCCTGCACCGTTCAGGAAATCGATGTAGCGTTTCCCGTCCGCATCCTCAAGCCACGATCCTTTCGCTTTAACCACTGCAATGGGGAATTTGCGGGGGTAGGACCTGGCGGAGGATTCGTACTCCTTCTGACGTTCGATGTAGTACTCATTCGGTTCTGCAGTCTGTGATTCGGTGCCGCGAAGATCCTCGCAGTCGCGATCATTATTCTCGACCCATGTACTGCTGCCGTCTGCAATTCCGAAATTCATGTTGCACGGCGAGCTCCCCGCAGGAGAGTCGCAGTAACTCTGGTATCCGACGAAGTGGTTCGATGCCATAAGTCGAAGGAATGGCCCCTGGTATTTAGACGTTTGTCCAGAATTTCAATAGATATTGTACATTTGTCTAAAATTATCTTTAAGGCTCGGACTAGAAGTACTCAATTAATGAGGTAATTTTCAATTGATTTACACGTATGTAAGATTTCGATACCCGGTAAATCACCTTAAACAAAAGCAGACACGAATGCTGCGTAGAAGAAAATCTAACCAGGCCCGAAAATAACAACCGATAACCCAATCAATAAATTCCCAACGGTCTTCGCAGCGAGTCCTCAATCAAGTATGGCGCATCGGTCAGTACCGACCGCCCTGTGAGTGGGACTTATGTGATGATATTTAAAAGTCCTGTTAAAGGACGTAGATCCTTTGTAGATAATTGTTCTGAATTCTATTAAATCGCTTAAAATAAAGAATAATTATCGGATGTTAAGCGGTTTTTTGTAACTGTACCTTTTGATATTGTAGAATATATGGATTTGATTCCCACGCAAATCCTTATGCCGGATCATGTTATTCCAATCTCGAATATCCGTTAATCGTGATCGCATTCTTTGGGCCGATCCCGATGCCATAGGTAGCGATCTCGGGGGATGTTCCGATGATCTGCGGAAACCATGTAATTACGGAAATGCGGAGACGGATTGTGTTCCAGAACTCCAAAATATCACCAAAAATTGTAACTTACTGTAATCAATACTAACTTATCAGTGATTTTACTGTATCAATCAGTCTGTTTTGAGTGATTTTTGGGAAATATTAATATACTAGCACCATAATGTAGTATTATCAAGTTGAAACAACACAGCACAAAGCTAGTTGCAGTTCGATGCAGCAAAATGCACCGGAAGCTTGAGAAGTGTTTCACCGAATGGTGGTCCGGGAGACCGGGTCTGGAATCAGGCGGAAAAAACACAGCCGTAACTGGCCGCAATGACGAATTGCGGCGGGTGCGAAGAAACAATTGGGCAGGAATCGCCTCGGGCGGTTCTTTTGCTCCTCCGGAACATCGGGTTCCTCAAAATGGGACAAGGTGTCTGGTGTCGAGATCGGCAGACAGCGCTTAAAGAGTAGCTCAAAGTGGCTCAAGAGTAAAAGCTCAGAGCAGCTCAAGGGTCGGACACTCAGTAAGAGTGTGGCTCAAGAGTAGACGCTCATAGTAGCTCAAAGTGGCTCAAGTGGACCGCCAAAGTGTGGCTCAAGGGTTGTAAGTGGCTCAAGGGTTGTAAGTGGCTCAAGGGTTGTAAGTGGCTCAAGAGTAAAAGCTCAGAGAAGCTCAGTAAGAGTTGAAGTCGATCGTCAAAATTGTTCGCACCGAACAGTGGTATCGGAACGAAAGTGACCGTTACCTGCGGGGGCCTTATGGCCGACTGTGTCCGTGTAAGCCGGATAACACAAGCCCAATCATTGGGTTGCCTGGGAGGCATTCCTCCTGGGCCTTTCCATTTATCCGAATCGTCCTTCAGGATTCGATTCTTTATTTTTTGAAGTTTCCAGGTACGGATCATCACCGCAATGTAACTTGTAAAGAAAAAATAAACAAGGTCGGGCTCTGTCGTTGAGCCCGGCCTCAAAAATGAATTTCAGATCAGTTCATTCTGTAGAAGACCCAGCCGGACCAGATCTTGGGGAAGAAGTAGGTGGTCTTCTTGGGCATCCTCTTTCCAATTGCTGCAAGGTCCCAGATGGTCTTGAGGCTGGGTGCGTTGAGGATGATGGCCGCGTCGTGTTTCTTCTCGGCCATGGCTTTCTTGACAGAGGTCAGTTCGGCATCGTAGGAGACCTTCGATTTGCCTTCGTCCGATTTGTAAACGCCGTAGAGGATGTTCTGCTGCGCGGAATACGTGTCGAGCTGATACATCACATCCTCGGTTTCGGCGAGGTTGTCGACGAGGAAGCACCTGCCGGACTTGAACATCATTCCGAAGAGATGTTTTCCGAGATCTGCCTCCATCTGTTCCTCAGAAACCTCCTGAACCGCCATCTTCTTCTCGATCTTCTTGATGGCACTGGTCTCTCCGATGTCCTCGGCATCGATCAGCCTGTGGGTGGGCCAGATGACGAGTCCTGCATCGGTGGAGGACACCATGGTGCAAAGGACATACTGTTTGGCCTCGTTGTCGGGGTTCTCCTTGGCATAGTTCAGGGCGGTCTCGTACCTGTGGTGTCCGTCGGCGATGAGCATGTGCTGATCTTTCAGTTTCTCGGTGATCGCGTCGCAGAGGGCAGGGTCGGAGATCCTGCTGTACCTGTGTTCCACACCGTCGCTGTCAACGTACCTGTAGCAGAGCCTTGCTTCGTTGTCGACCTTTCTGTCGAGTTCCTCTCCGAGTCCGGGGTAGATACCGAAGATGGATTCGAGGTGGGTCTCCATGTCCCTGAGGAGGTTCAGCCTGTCCGCCTTGACCTTGGAGAAGGTCTCCTCGTGGGGGATGATGTTGCCTTCGCTGTAATCCTCGGTCTTCAGGATACCTACGAGTCCCCTCCTGGAGTATTCCTTGCCGTCGGAGGTGAATTTCTGATCGTAGAGGTAGAACGAGGGCTCATCGGGCATCAGCATGTTATCCTTGATCATCCTGTCGAGGAGCTTCCTGGAGTTGGTGTATCTCTTGTCCGCGTCAGGTGAAAGGGTGAGGTTGGTCACATTGTACTCGTTGGATTGGAGCTGCTTGAGATACTCGTCTCCGATGACGTCGTAAGGGGGAGAGATGCGGGACTCGATCTTCTCGCCGGCCTGAAGTCTGGGTCTGTATCCTTTGAAAGGGCGGAATGTAACCATGTTATCTGGCTGATGATTGCACTCCTGTTATAAACCTTATAGGTGAAGGTCGACAGAATCTGTGAAGAATGGAGAGGTGCGGGGGTTTACCCCCGCGAGCTTTCATGAAATCAAAATCATTTGTTAATGAGTTTGGCTGCTTCGAAAGTTCGGAACGATTCCCTCCGTGATTTCAGCAGATAGGCGCCCACAAAGACTCCAGCGTCATCTCTACCGGCATCTCCGGGAAGTTCTCGATCTTTCTGCAGAGTTCTGACGTATTTCCTTTCCCTATTGCTTGCGCCTCCGTGAAAATAATATGGTATTCCACATATATAAATCTACTTTCGTAGAAAAAATTCAAATTACTTTGTTTTACGTATTATTTTTACGAAATTCGAACTCAATAAAAATGCAATAATCTATGCTGGCCAATACATCCAAATTTCTAAAATGCGAATTGAACAACGAAAATCGAAAAGAAAAAAAGGAACGCCGGGAGGTCCCGGCAATGAGTTTAACAGATACGGGGGACAGGGTCGCCGGACGGAGGCTCGAGGATCCTCTTTCCACCGATCTCGGTCCTCAGGACGACACGGGAAGGTCCGTCGACGGCCCTTCCGATGATGGCAGCGTCCTTTCCTTCGGGGGTGGCCTTGAGGGCCTTGAGGACCTCTTCCGCCATTTCGGGGACGACGGAGATGATGCACTTTCCTTCGTTTCCGATGTTAAGCGGTTCGATACCGAGAAGCTCGCAGGCGTTCTCGACACCGTCCCTGATGGGGATGTCCTCCTCGTTGATGTCAAGCTGGCACTTTGATTTCTCCGCCCATTCGTTGAGGGTGTTGGCGATTCCTCCGCGGGTGGGGTCCTTCATCGCCACTATTCCTCCGACGCGGAGGGCCTTCTCGATCATCTTGTTCAGCGGCTGGACATCCGATTTGACATCCGATTCGAAACCGTATCCCTCACGGAAGGACAGCAGTGCGATACCGTGGTCTCCCATGTATCCGGATGCGATGATGACGTCCCCGGGGCGGGTGTTGGAGTCTGCGCACCAGCGGCTCTCCACTTTACGGTAGCTGTTCGCGACCTCCATGTCGTGGTCGAGGTAGTCGGGCCTGATACCGATCGCAGAGGTGGTGATGATCATCTTGTCGAGTTCGCCTGCGCCCATGACCTTGGTGTCGCCGGTGACGACCGGGACTCCGCATTCGAGCGAGGCCTTGCCCATACTCTCCATGACCTTGTCGACCGTATCCGAGTCGAGGCCCTCCTCGAGGATCACGGAGCTTCCGAGACCGACGGGTTTGGCACCCATGACGGAGATGTCATTGACAGTCCCAGACACTGCGATCCTTCCGATGTCTCCTCCGGGGAAGAACAGGGGGTTGACAGTGTGACCGTCGATAGTGAATACGATATCATCGACAACAGCGGAATCGTCCAGAGCGTCCAGGGGGATCTCCGTTTTCATTTTGGGAAAATGGCCGGTGATGTGCTTGGAGATGAACTCCTGCATGATGTCTCCGCCGGCACCGTCGTTCATGATGACTTTGGACATAGGTTCTGAATTGCACAAGTCCGATTAAAAGATATAGATGCCAGCTGATTACGGCCTCAGGGCCTGTGGGGTAGCCAGGATATCCTGCTAGTCTTCGGAACTAATGACCCGGGTTCGAATCCCGGCAGGCCCTCTTTTTTCAGAAGCCCGTAAAAGAAATGTCCGGGACATTTCGAATGTCCCAGACAGTGTAAAATCAGTTTCCGGGGTAGGTGATCAGACTGAAGACGTCGTAATCGCCGAGGACCTTTTCCCTTGCTTTGAATCCGGCGAGTTCCATGACGAATCCGATCTTGACGACGGTTCCGCCGAGTTTCTTGACCAGATTGCAGACCGCTTTGGTGGTTCCGCCGGTGGCGATGAGGTCGTCGATGATGACGATCCTGGATCCTGCGGGGAAGGAGTCCTTGTGGATCTCCAGGGTGGCCTGGCCGTATTCGAGGTCGTATGATTCGGAGATGCATTCCCTGGGGAGTTTGCCCTTTTTCCTGGCGAGGACGAATCCTTTGTGAAGTGCGTATGCGACGGGGGCACCGAAGACGAATCCTCTGGATTCCGTACCGATGATGTAATCGAAATCCACTCCGTCAAGTGCGGCGACCAGCTGGTCGACGGCCATCTTGAATCCGTCCGCGCTCTGCACGACAGAGGTGATGTCCCTGAACATGATCCCAGGCTCGGGGAAGTCGGGGATAGTGGTGACGTACTTTTCAAGTTCGTTTGACATGTGACTGGGGATTCTATCAGTCCTTAATAGTGGTTTCCGCTTCCGGGTGGTCCTGACAGGCCTTCTTGACGAGGTTTCTGATGAATTGAAGGCTGGATTCGCAGTTTGCGGCCATCACCGTGCAAGGTGCATAGTAGTCGAGCTTCGGACTGTTCGAGGTGGTGCAGCCGCCCGCCTCGTGAAGAATGCAGGATGCCGCGGCATAGTCCCAGGGGGACAGGTTGATCTCGAAGTAGAGCTCGCACCCACCTTTTGCCAGCTGGCACAGTTCATATGCAGCGGTCCCGAGCCTGCGAATGTCCTCGCATACTTCGTACAATTGGGTGGTGACCTCGAAGCAGAGTGCAGCCTTCTTCTTGTTGTAGCAGGACCAGGCGGTGCAGAAAAGACCGTGTTCCTTGGACCTGTCGGAGACGTGGATGGGGGAGTCGTTGAGGAATGCTCCCTGTCCTTTCTCCGCCTTGTAGGTCTCGTCGAGATACGGCTGGTAAACGACACCTAGGATCGAATCGTGGTCTTTTACCAGTGCGATGGACACCACGCTCATCGGGATGCCGTGGGCGTAGTTGGCGGTGCCGTCGATGGGGTCCACAATCCACACCGGGCGGTCGGTGTCGAAGTGTTCGTCCTTGGCCGAGGGAAGGTCGTTCTCTTCGCCCATGAACTCCGATCCGGGAAGAAGTGCCAGCAGTTCATTTCTGAGATAGATTTGGATCTTAAGGTCGGTGGATGTCACGTAGTTCTCCTTCGTGCCTTTGTTCTCCACTCTGACGTCCTTTTCGGTGATCATCATCCTTCCGGCGGTCCTGGCGACGTTGACGACGGCATCCAACAGCGAGCTCAAATTATCTCCTCGAAAAATGGTGGTCCGGCCCGAAGGCCGGGGTTAATGTGTTTAGGAAAGATCTTCTGCGCAGTAGGGGCAGAACTTGGGCGTCTTCTTGAGGGTGCTCAGGTCCTCGCCGCAGTACGGGCAGCGCTTGAATGCTCCGGGTCCTGCAGGTGCCGCGGGTGCTGCACCGGCGGGGGCTGTCGCAGGAGCGGGTGTTGCCGCTGCGACGGGCTGGAGCTGAGGTGAAGGCTTTCCGCAGTTTCCGCAGTACTTGTAAGGGTAGTCGTTGAGCGATCCGCAGTAGGGACACATGACCTTCTGGGTCTGTGCCTGTGCTGCCGCGGTCTGCTGCTGAACGCCCTGTACGGGCTGCTGCTGGAGCTGCTGGTACATCTGGGGGAACAGGAGCATTCCCGCACCCATCGCTGCACCGCCCTGTGAATCTCCGATGGCGTCCGCCATCCTGTCCATGACCTCATACCTCTTGAACGCCTCTCCGTTGCTGCTGCTGAACTGAAGGTACTCGAAGACCTTGGTCTTCTCCTCTTCGGTGGTGGAGACCTCGTTGATCTTCAGGGAGAGGAGTTCGATACCCCTCTGCTGGAAGTAGGGGTCGATGAGGATCTTGGTGCTGGAAGAAGCGACCTCAAGGTTCTGCATGACATCCATGTAGTACTTCTGGGCGAGCTGCTGGGTGATTTGCTCGTTGATGAAGCTCTTCATGAACGCGTTGACGTCGCCGGTGGAGTAGGACTTCATTCCGCCCAGGACCTGGGTGTAGAAGACGGAGACATCGCTGATCCTGAACTGGAACTCACCGTTTGCCATGAGGGTGATAGGCACCTCATAGCCCTGGGCGGCCTTGATCATTCCGCGGATGCCCCATTTCCCGTTGAACATCTTCAGGGAGATGAAGACAATCCATACCTTGAACGGGGTGTCCCTGAAGCCGAGCATCTTGTTGTAGAGTGCGGTGAGCCAGGGGATGTTGTTCGAGGTGACGACGTGCCTTCCGGGTTCCAGGACTCCCTGGAGCTGTCCGTCCCTGATGAACAGTGCGACGGCGTGCTCGGGGACGGTCACGGAGGTGATGGTCCTGAGGTCGTCGTCAGGCGATACGTAGATTATGTCGTTGGGGCCCTGTTCCTTCCAGAACACCACGTTGGTCTTTTTCTCTTCTTTCTTTCCGAATGCCATGTTCAGGCCTCCTCGACAAGGTTCTTCATGACGTTGTCCCTCTCACGGAAGGTGTTGATCATCTCATCGACGGTCTGTTCGATGACCCTCATGTCGTTTTTGATGCTGAGACCGTCGTCCGCATCCTTCATCATCTGTTCGGACTGCTGTTTGAGCAGTTCGACATCACCGATCAGGTTCGCGTCCCACTCGATCACGCGGTCGAGCTCGGACTCGAGGATCTTGACGGAGGCGTGGATGCCGCTGTATCCGCCGACGGCCTTCTTGACGTCGGTGCAGTACCTGTCGACCTTGGACTTGATGCGTTCGATGTCCCTCATGGCATCGAGGTCTCCGACGGTCGCCCTGGAGACGTTCGAAAGGTCGTTCTTCACCGCGGTGAGTTCCTTTGCCACGACCTCTCTGATCGCGCGGTCCTCGTCCCTGCGGAGGTTCTTCTGTTTGTATCCTTTGTAGAACGGGACGTACATCGAGATCCTCTCGATGAGGGTCCTGTTCTTGGCGATGGATTCCTCTGCGCTGTTTTCCAATGCGTTTGCCATTTTGTTCCCTCAGTATTTTGAATTCTTTCCGTTGACCAGTGCCACACAAAGGCCGAGGACGGCGATTATGATGATGACCACTGCGACGATGATGTACGTGCTCACGTCGAATTTGTACATGAGACCTGCCAGACCGGCAGCGAGCAACAGTATTCCGAAGACCAGACGGTATATCATCTCGGAAGGTCCGAACTTGTCGGGCGTGCTGTCGAAGAGAGCGGACATCACGGCGATGCCGATGCCTGCCACGATCAGGAACGCGGAGAGTGCTCCGACGAATCCGGTGTCGGTGGCACCGTAGATGATCACTGCGAAGGCCAGTGCGATGAGCACGAATGCCGCCACGACAGCCTCGCGTGTCCTGTATTTGTTACCAGTGTTCTCTACCATTGTTTCACCTCATATGATTATCAGTTGCGACAGATCAGTGTTTTTGACCCTCTGGGGGAGCAGGATACCGAATGCGGCGCTGGGGCCGTATGCGTTACCGGCTTTGGTGAAGGGGACGTAGACCAGGTCGACCACGTCCGGGTTGCTTAGTTTGAGTTTGGATTCGACCTTGGAGACGGCCTGAACATAGTTCTCGGCCATCCTCTCGGCCTCGCGTTTGGTGCTCAGGGGAACGACGACCGACCTTCCGTCCGCGCTGTTCTGGGCTGCGGACTCGATCAGTTTGCTGATACCCTGGGAGTTGCTGATGCTGGTCTCGTTTCCGGTGAGTCCGGCGAACATTCCGTTGTTCCCTTTGACGGAGAACACATCGGTGACCGCGTTGCGGGGGTTGCTGAGGCAGCCTCCGTCGATGACGAAGTCTGCGGGGATCAGCAGGGGTTCCTCGACCTCGACGCTGTGTTTCTTCCACAGCGAACCGGTCTGGAAACTGTACTTCAGTTTAATGTGCCAGAAGGGCACAAGGATGTCTCCTGCACCGGAGGTCACGGGGATGCTGCCGTTGCCGGAACGGGCCTTGACCGCGTCCGCCATGAACGTGAAGATCTCTGAGAACCTGTCGTGGTTGTTCAGGAGGAAGGACCAGTTGCCGGTGGCGGGGTACTTGTAGGTGAAGATGCGCCTGACGGCATCGAAGACATCCTTGGAACCGCCCATGCTGTTGACGTACTGGGACAGTTCGATCAGGACGTCCGCCTGTTTGATCTCCTGTTTGACGGCCTGACCCATGATCGCGACCTTGAGGTTTCCTGGGATCCCTTTGGACGCCTCTTCGAGAAGGGATTTTCCCTTGGAGAACTGTCCGAAGGAGGATGCGATATCTCCGTTGAGGAGCTTCTCGCATCCGTCACAGAGGATGGCGAGTCCTCCGAAACGCTTCTGGGCGGGCTCGTATCCGTTGACCTTTCCGAAATCCTGGGCGGCAAGGGTGAAGTTGCTCGCCATCAGGGTGTATCTGCCGGGCTTGTCGTTCTGGATGAGCTCGGTGTTGTTGATCAGGAGGGCGTATGCGTCGGTGACCCCGGAGACCTCGGTCATGATCCTGCTCGACTCGTCGCTGACGGCGAGAGGGGAGATCTCCTTCATCTTCGCACCGAACTCGAACACCTGGTTGGAGGTGTTGCTCGACTTCACGTTCTTGTCCTCGGTGAAGGGCATGATCATCATGACCTGGGACAGCAGGTTGTTGACACCGAACTTGTAGGTCGAGAATTCCTGGTCGATGCGGGGCTTGAAGTTCGTCATGAAGATGTTGTGCCTCGCGACGCTGTCCACGTTCTGGTTGCCTGCGATGGTGGACATTCCGCCGGGCATGGCGCTGTTGACCCAGGAGCGGACCTGTCCCATCAGCTGGTTCAGGTACTCACGGGCGTCCATCTTCTGCTGGGTGGTACCGCAGCTGGTACATGTCACGTAGGGACTGTCATCCTTCACTGCGCTCTCGTCGAGCGGGGCACCGCAGTATTTGCACCTAAGTGCCATCATTTCATCCATTCGATCACCTGCGTACGGAGAACCTGAGGGCGGCGAGTTCGGCATCGATCCTGGCCTCCATGGCCCTCATCTCAGCCATCGCACTGTCATAGTAGTGCCTCGAGATCTCGTCGGATTTGTTGGAGATCGCGGTGTAGCACGGGGTGCAGACGTAGATGCTCTGCATGTCGTCGGAGAGGGGTTTCACCACATCGTTGGTGGTCATGTTCGCGAAGACCGGTTCGATCGTGCTCTTCATGGCCATGAAGTGGATTCCCTGGGCGTTGGCTGGCCTGCCGCAGATCCAGCAGGTCGCGGACCTGGCATAGTCCTTGGACAGTTCGAGCTCCTCGCTTCCGCTGTCGCCGAGCTGTTTGCGGAAGTTGTAGGCCATCTGCATGTATTCGGCGGCGAGCTTGGGGTCTGCGTTGACCGCACCCTTACCGAGGATGGCATATCCTTCGGCCTGAAGGATGAGTCCTTCCCTGGTTCCGGTGGCCATCGTGTTGCCCTTGAAGATCTCGTCGAGGATCAGGCTTTTGTCTCCGATCATGGATGAGAACTTTCCTGCGCACTCGATGAACGCGTTTCCTTTCGCCTTGTAATCGGAATCGTTCATGTTGTTCGCGGTGATCTCGTCGATGTCGAGCTGACACTCCGTGCGGAGGTCCTCTACGACGACGTCGGTCAGACCGAACTTGAACGTGCCCACGGAGATGTTGTTCAGATCGTTGAGCAGGGCCTTGTAGGAACCGATGTTCGACCTGCTTTCTCCTACGGTAATCAGCGAGGCATAGACGTTCGCCAGTCCGTCATTCGAATATCCTTTCTCGATGGCATCGAGGAACTTGCGTTTTGCATCTTTGTAATTCTTTCTGCCGACGAGGTCGATGGCTTCATTGAACAGTTGTTCGCCACCTTTGAAAAAAATTGCCACTGGTGCACCTCCTTTTTTGAATGTCGATACTAAAACTGGTATTAAGATATGTTCCCAGGTAACGTTCTGCCGTTAACTTTCCGGGTCCACGGAATTTCCACTCTGGCTCTATGCGAAATCTGCAAATTCGGACGATTTTTGGTACATCCCGCCGTATATATCATTGTTGGAATTATCTCCAAAACTCGCGACCGATCCGCGAAGATCTGTACGTCCAGGTATCGGCCGTCGTTGCTAGCACATCCGGATAATCTGCAATTATCGGTAATAACTCCAAGAACTGATGAAATTATTCGGGCAGATATTCCAATTTCTATGCATGAGCTATGTTCAAAGTCGGAAATAAGGGATATTTTTCATGGTATCGAACGGCGGGTTTTGCCATTCGTTTTATAACATCAAGTAATCATATAATTGTGACTGGAACCGAGAACGCCGCTCAGTGGAATATTTCCGCGGCGGAACGTGGAAAAAAAGCAATGGAGAATCTCGAGGTCTATTCGAAAGACCCCGAGAGGATCGGACAGGAACTTTTGTTCAAGATCCTGAAGGACAATGAGAACACCGAGTACGGTAAAAAGGTCGGATTCTCCGACATAAAGACCGTCGAGGATTACAAGAAGAACATCCCGCTCACGACCTACGACGATTACGCCGAATACGTGGTCCGTGAGCTGGCCGGAAAAGAGGAACACCTCCATTCCGCGTACGACGTGGCGCAATACAACGAGTCGTCTGGGACCATGGGGGTCATCAAGAAGATCCCTATGTCCTCCGTTTCCAAGGAGTATCTTATAGACTATGCGTTCGCGATGCCCTACGGAATGGCGGCGAAGCGTTTTGGTGACGATTTCCTCAAGGGAAAGGCGTTATCCGTCGCGGAGGTCTCCGTCGGCGATGTCGCGGGGTCCGAAAAGCATTCAGGTGTCTCCGGACAGGGCGTGTACGACTGGCAGGTCATCCAATCCAAAATGTTCACCTCCCCTGTGGAGGCCGTGATCCCCGAGGCGGACACGGACAGCAGGTATCTTCACGCAAGATACGGACTCGCATGCAAGGACGTGTCCAGCCTGCAGACCACCTTCATCACCTTCCTTCTTGACATGTTCAATTACATCAAGGGCAACTGGGCGATGCTGTGCAGGGATATCGCGACCGGATCCATCGACCCCTCCGTGAAGATGCCCAAAGCGGTCCGTTCGAAACTGACGTCCGAGCTGCTTCCGATGCCGGAGAGGGCAGAGGAGCTCAGGAGGATCTTCTCCGAAGGTTTCGACAACTCGATCGCCAAGAAGATCTGGCCGAATCTGGCCTTCATCATGGGAATCAGTACCGGAACATTCTCGATCTATCTCCGCAAACTCAGAGAGAACTACGTCTCGGCGGATGTGCCTGCGGTCATGATTGGGGTCACTGTTTCCGAAGGTGCGATCTCTGCACCTTATGATTTCGACACCTCCGATTTCGCACCTCTGGGTCATACGATGTTCATGGAGTTCCTGCCCTTGGGCGAGGAGGACCCATCGAAGACCTGCACCATATCCGAGGTGGAGATCGGAAAGGATTACGAGGTCATCATCACCACGCAGTCGGGACTGTACCGTTACAGGACCCGCGACGCGGTCCGTTTCGTGAAGATGTACAACAGTCTTCCCACGATGGAATACCTCTACCGTATCGACATGTCCATCAACCTGGACGGAGAGAAGACCTATGAGGTGGACCTCAAGACCGCGATGGACGCCGCCGCCGAGGCCCTCGGTTTCGAATATGTCGATTTCTGTGTGTACCCTGACGCCGATGTCTCGCCGCCCCGTTACAGGTTCTTCATCGAATGCTCCAGGCGTCCGAAGATGAAGCTGACGGCGGTCTCTGCGCGCCTGCAGGAGGAACTCGTAAAGGTCAATCCGATCCTCGAGTATCTGTTCAGCAGGAGGATTCTGGGGCCGGTGGAGATACACCTTCTCAAGAAGGGGACCTACGCCCTATGGACTCAGCAGCAGGCACTGCTTGACGGGCCCGCTCAGGTGAAATCCGTCAGGATCATACTGAACGACAAGCAGCTCGAGTTCTTCAGGACCTTCGTCGATAAAGCAAAGCAGTAAGGGCGATAATTTCGTCGGAGCCTGTTCCGATCTGAGGGAAGACCACAGGTCGGAACGGGTTCTGATTTACATCCGTCTGAAACTGCGGAGCCGACCCTGTCCGCAGTGCTGTAAAAACACCTTCTGGCACATTGTATTTTTCTGTGTTCATTCCAGAAATCTCCAGATTTCGATGTCTGGCTCCGGAAAAAGTCCGAATGTATAAGACCCAGACGTCCTGTATTTTGCTCGTCATCCATTTATAACATAAGTCAATCCATGATTCATGGCAGAATCGGAGAAAACCGTTCAGTCGAACCTTTCAGCTGCGGAACGCGGTCGGAAGGCAATGGATGATCTCGAGGCATATTCCAAGGATCCCGAGAGGATCGGACAGGAACTTCTATTCAAGATCCTGAAGGACAACGAGAACACCGAGTACGGCAGAAAGGTCGGGTTCTCCGAGATCAAGACCGTTGAGGACTACAAGAAGAAGATCCCCCTCACGGTCTACGATGATTATGCGGAATATGTGGTCCGCGAACTGACCGGAAAGGAGGAGCATCTCCACTCCGTGTACGGTGTGGCCCAGTACAACAGGTCGTCCGGTACCATGGGCAACCCCAAGAAGATCCCGATGTCCTCGATATCGATGAAATATCTTCTCGATTATGCCTGGGCGGTACCTTTCGGAATGGCCGCGAAGCGTTTCGGCACCGATTTCCTCAAGGGGAAGGCACTCTCTGTCGCGGAGGCATCCGCCAGGGCCGTCGTGGGAAATCCGCCCAAGAGATATTTCGGTGTGTCCGGCCAGTGTGTGGTCGATTGGCAGATGACCTTTCCTGAGATGTTCACCTCCCCCCTCGAGGCGGTATGCCCCGATAAGGAAACGGACAGCAGATATCTCCATGCGAGGTACGGTCTTGCATACAAGAACGTGACCAGTCTGCAGACCACTTTCATAACATTCATTCTTGATCTGTTCCATTTCATCAAGGACAAATGGGAGATGCTCTGCGACGATATCGAGTCCGGAAAGATCGACCCCTCCGTGAAGATGTCCGATGCGGTCCGTTCGAAACTCGAATCCGAACTGGTCCCGATGCCGGAGAGGGCGGCGGAACTGAGGAAGATCTTCTCCGACGGTTTCGACAATACGGTCGCCAAAAGGATCTGGCCGAACCTGACCTTCATCATGGGTATCAGCACCGGAACGTTCTCCGCATATCTGAGCAAGCTTAGAGAAGACTTCCTCTCGGCGGATGTGCCCATCGCCATGGTAGGGGTCTCCGCATCCGAGGGTGCGATCTCCGCACCTTACGATTTCGACACTCCCGATTTTGCTCTTCTGGGTCATACGATATTCTTCGAATTCCTTCCTCTCGATGAGGACGATCCTTCGAAGACCTGTACCATATCCGAGGTTGAACTCGGGAAGGAGTATGAGATCATTCTCACCACGCAGTCGGGTCTGTACCGTTACAGGACCCGCGATGCGGTCCGTTTCGTGAGGAAGTACAACAATCTCCCCACGATGGAATATCTCTACCGTATCGACATGTGCATCAACCTGAACGGGGAGAAGACCTATGAGCCCGCCCTCAGGGCCGCGATGGACGCCACTGCGAAGGAGCTCGATTTCTATTACGCCGATTTCTGTGTCTATGCCGATACTGACACGACCCCGTCTTGCTATCACTTTTTCATCGAATGTCCCAGACGTCCGAAGGTGGGACTGAGGGAACTGTCGGCCTGTCTGCAGAAGGAGCTTATAAAGACCAATCCCATACTCGAACGTATGTTCGGGCGGGAGCTCATGGGACCTGTGGTGTCGGATTATCTGCAGGATGAGACCTACGCCTTGTGGAGGGACAAGCAGATCATGATGGGCGGGGCCTCTACTCAGATAAAACCCGTCAAGATAATCATGAACGAAGCCCAGCTCCGTTTCTTCAGGGTGCTCGTGGACAAGGAGGAAGAACAATGAAGATAACAAAGAACGGAACAGAGATCAAAGCGGTGATCGAGGGCAAACTGGACAGGACGTCCTCCCCCGATTTCGAGAACGACATGAACAGGCAGATCGGTGACGATACGAAGTATATCGAGCTCGACCTGTCCCCCTGCATCTACATCTCCAGTGCCGGCCTCAGGGCCATCCTGGCACTTGAGAAGAAGATGGCCAAGAGCGGGGGCAAACTGGTCATCAGGAACGTCCCGGAACTCGTCATGGAAGTGTTCACCGAGACCGGTCTCGATGAGATCCTCACTCTGGAATGAGAATGCATACCAACACATATCTGATCGAAAAGGTCCTGCACGGCCACTTGGCCGTCACCATCCTGGTGACCCTCACGGCCACGCTGAGCATGGTCATAAACGGTCTCATAACCGGGCAGATGCTGGGTCCCGATGCCCTGGTGGCGTTCGGTCTCGCATCTCCTGTCTTTATTTTGCTGGGAGCGGCTTCGGGGATCTTCAGCAATGGGGGTTCCATAAAGTGTGCGAACCACATCGGCAGGGGCGATATGGCCCTGGTGCGTCTGAACTTCACCGTGACGACGCTGGCCTCCATCCTCGTCGGTCTCGCATATCTGGTGTTCTGTCTCCTCTTCGCCGATGTACTGGCAGGAGTGTTCGGTGCCGGAGCGGGCATCGAGAGCATGACCGCCGACTATATCCGCGGCCTCGGGGTCTCTGCGGTACCTTTCCTTCTTCTGCAGAACCTTCTGATCTATATGAGGATGGACAGCAATCAGAGGATCTCCCTGATCTCCATGATCGTGGTCGTCATCATCAACACCGCAGCGGCGTACTGCAGTGCGGCATTCACCCATCTGGGTCTTTTCGGGATCGGACTTTCGATCATGATCGGAAATCTTGCCGGACTCGCTTTGGCGCTCACCCATTTCAGGAGGAATGAGCGTATGCTGAGGTTCTGTTCCCCGTCCGGATGTAAGGGAGAACTGAAGGACATCTGCCTGGCAGGTCTTCCTACAGCCATAAACAGGGGTTCGCAGACCATCAGGAACCTCGTGCTCAACATCTTTCTTCTTTCACTGAGCGGTTCCGCGGCGGTGCTGGCACTTTCAGTTCAGACCAATGTATATCAGTTCCTGATCGCCATCTCCACCGGATACGGACTCATGGTCGCCACCATGTGCGGAATATTCTTCGGAGAGAGGGACAAGAGGGCGATCACCGACACCCTCCGTGTCACCCTGAGGTCTGGGGTAATCCTTTCTTCGATAGTCGCGGTGCTTCTGATAATCTTCGCAGAGCCGGTTGCCAGGATGTTCATCGCAGACGGAGGGGATCTGGCACTTGCAACGAGATGCCTCAGGATCTTCGCCTTCTCGCAGCCGACATCCACGGTCTGTCTGATCTTCCTGTACATGTATCAGACGATGGGAAACCTGGTGATGTCCAACATCATCTCCCTTTCGAGGGGTGCGCTGTACGTCATTCTGGTGTCCGTCGTTCTCGCACCGTTCATCGGCCTCGATGGAGTGTGGCTCTCCTTTGTGCTTGCGGACGTCCTTTCCGTGCTCACCATCATAGTATACATCAAGGCGAGGACGAAGAAGTTCCCCCATCACATAGAGGACTTCGTGGTCGCGGCCCACGGGGTGTTCGCCGTGGACACAGTGTGCGAGATATCCATTCCCAACAAGATAGAGTACGTCACCGGACTCACCCAGAGGATCTCCGGCGCCTGTGTCGAGCACGGGGTATCCCAGGACAAGGCGGAGCGCGTCGCACTCTGTATCGAGGAGATGGCCGGAAATGTCGTGGACCACGCCTTCTCCGATGACAATGAACACTACATCGACATCCGCGTCGTGAAGGACGGGGACGATGTGATCTTCCGTATGAGGGACGATGGTGTAAGATTCAATCCGATGGCCGCCGAGACCGGGGAACACCTCGGTATCAAGGTGGTGCGTGCCGCGGCCAAGAAGATCGATTACAGTTATTCAGTGAAACTGAACAACCTGACGGTGACCGTCTGATGGAAAGAAAACTGTGTTCGGTACTGCAGAATATCTATGTGGCGGCGCTGCTGCTGGCGATCGTCATCCTGTACATCTATTCCAACCTGGACACGCAGGAAGGGATCTCCTATGTGATCACGTACTACATGAGCAACGGTGTCGCCTGGGTCCTCGTCACGTTGTTGATGGCATATCTGCTGGTCCGCAGTCCGATCTATGTGGAACTTTCTAAACCGGGGTTATCGAAATGGCATTACAAGGCCGCGTTCATTCTCATAATGACCGCACTTTCGGTCATGAACGGCGTCATGGGAAGCAATGACAACGCACTGTTCCAGAGTGGTTTCATCGGGATCATGCTGACCGGCATGTGCAGCGGGCCCGTATATGCCATGTCAGTGACCGTTCTGACAATAGTGGTACACATTTTTGCCATTCCTGATTATTACGATCTGCAGGCCTACTACATCCTGCTCCTGGCCCTTGCGGGGGCCCTTTCGAGTCTTCTGAGCCTTATTAAACGGGACCGTTCCCTTTGGTATCTGGTCCCTGTCATCATCGCCGCCGTGTACGCATTGTGTATCCCCTCATTGGCCGCGGGGGTGGACAGTGAGATCTATCCATCGTCCCAGGTGCTTGCGATCTATTCCTGGTCCTGTGTGTCCATTCTGCTCTTCGGGACCCTGGCCGTCATCGTGTACTTCAAGTTCACGACAATGATCGCGACTCAGGAGAGCGCCAAACGTACCGAACATGATCTGGGTCTTGCAAGGGACATTCAGCTGGCGACCCTTCCTGTCGAGTTCCCTGACACCCAGTCTCTTGATATCTACGGTATCATGGAACCGGCGACGGAGGTCGCGGGGGACTTCTACGACTGTTTCTCCATCGGGAGGAACCTCACCGCTTTCGTCGTGGCCGATGTGTCGGACAAGGGACTTCCCGCCTCGCTGATGATGATGGGTATTATGGGGTCCATAAGGGCCGCCGCCATGCTGCACAACGATCCCGGGCAGGTCCTCACCGCAGTGAACAAGGAGATCTGCGGCAGGAACGCCGCCGGACAGTTCGTGACCATATGGATGGGTGTGTACGAGTCCAATACAGGTACTCTGCAATACGTCAATGCAGGGCATCCTGCACCGTATATCCGGCATTCCGACGGGAAGTTCGAAAAGCTCCCTGTGAAGAAGGGCCTGATGATCGGAGTGAACGAAGGGGTCCGTTACAAGACCGATTCGATCCATATGTCGGATATGGACACGGTCTTCTGTTACACCGACGGAGTGAACGAGGCGTTCAACATCAATGATGAACAGTTCGGAAAGGAACGTCTGGTGAAAGTACTCGATGATTCCAAGGACCTCGGTGCCGAAGGTCTTGTGGGAAGCGTTCGTAATGCGGTGAAGGATTTTGCCGGTAAAAGGCCTCAGTCCGATGACATAACCATGCTGTGTTTCACCATCCACCGTCCGAATTACCATGAACTCACGGTCCCCGGGAAGGTCGGAGAACTCGAAAAGGTCAACGCGTTCATAGAGAATGTGCTGACCGGGCTCGGATTCCCGATGAAGGACATCCTCAAGCTGGAGGTCGTCGTGGAGGAGATTTTCGTCAACATCTGCGACCACGCTTACGAGAATTCCGAAGGGGACGTCACGGTCTACTGCAGCGCCCGCGACAACGAGATCAAACTGACCTTCGCAGACAGTGCGGAAGCCTTCAACCCCATCAACAGGGACGAGATCGAGATCGACGACGATATCGGAAACTGGCCCATAGGCGGTTTCGGTATCCATATGGTCAGGAATCTGGTCACCTATATGGATTACAAGTACTTCTCCGGAAAGAACGTTTTCACCGTGTGGAAACGCGTGGACAGCAAGAAATCGGAGTGAGTGTTCATTCATTCTTTTTCTGGCCGGGAGCAGGGTCGTTCCCGGCCTTGATCCCTATTCGTGCGGGAACTTATCTCTATTATAATCTGAGCGTCTGAAAAGCGGATATATGCCTCGATGTACAGCTTATCCAATGATTTTATTTTGGAATAGACAAATGTCTAATTCTTACTGAATTAGATACATGTTTAATCAATAAACGGAACTTAAGCTATATTTTTTGTAATTGAATTTCAGAAAAGTATATTAATAGACTACCATTTGCACTCATTATGATGAATTTCAGATTCGACGCAGTAAGCAAAGCTACTGCAAAAGAACCGATCGTAGCAGTCGCCCCTGGGCACGAGACATCCGCCTATTACGGATGCAACGTCTTCAACAGGGCCGCCATGAGGAAATATCTCGATGAGGACACCAGGAGGGCCATTTACGAGACCATCGAGCGCGGTGCGACCCTCGACAAATCCATTGCCGACTATGTCGCAGCGGGATTGAAGAGGTGGGCTATCGATAAGGGTGTCACCCACTACACCCATTGGTTCCAGCCGCTCACCGGCGGTACCGCGGAGAAGCACGACTCCTTCGCAGATCCCCGCGGACGCGACGAATCTATCGAGAAATTCAGCGGAAAGTTACTGTGCCAGCAGGAGCCTGACGCATCCTCGTTCCCCAGCGGCGGTCTGAGGAACACCTTCGAGGCAAGGGGTTACACCGCATGGGACCCGTCCTCGCCCGCATTCATCATCGGGGACACCCTCTGCATCCCGACCGTCTTCATCTCCTACACCGGAGAGGCCCTCGATTACAAGACTCCCCTCCTGAGGTCCGACGCCGCCGTCACCAAGGCCGCATCCGATCTTCTGGCACTTATGGGCTACCCCAACGAGGTCTGCCACTCCTATCTCGGATGGGAGCAGGAATACTTCCTCGTCGACAAGGACCTCTACTCACAGAGGCCTGACCTCGTCCTCACCGAGCGTACCCTCATCGGTCACGTCTCCTCCAAGAACCAGCAGCTCGAGGACCACTACTTCGGATCCATCCCTCCGAGAGTGATGGAGTTCATGAGGGACCTCGAATTCGAATGCTACAAGCTCGGAATCCCCGTGAAGACCAGGCACAACGAGGTCGCTCCCGGACAGTTCGAGATTGCACCCGTCTACGAGTCCTCGAACCTCGCCATCGACCACAACCTTCTCCTCATGTCCGTCATGAAATCCGTCGCCACCAAGCACGGATTCGCGGTCCTCCTCCACGAGAAGCCCTTTGCAGGCGTCAACGGATCCGGAAAGCACTGCAACTGGTCCGTCGGAACCGAGAGCGGAATCGGACTCATGTCCCCCGGAAAGACCGACACCGAGAACCTCAGGTTCCTCTGTTTCATGGCCAACACCCTCAAGGCGGTCTACGACAACAACGCCCTTCTCAAGGCGTGCGTCCTCACCGCTTCCAATGCACACAGGCTCGGTGCCAACGAGGCACCTCCCGCGATCATCTCCTCCTTCCTCGGAACCCAGGTCCACTCCGCGTTCGAGGAGCTCCTCAACAGCAAGGACATGGTCAAGATCGCCGGCAAGAAAGGATACAGCCTCGGAATCCCGCAGGTCCCCGAACTCATCGTGGACAACACCGACAGGAACAGGACCTCTCCGTTTGCATTCACCGGTAACAGGTTCGAGTTCAGGGCCGTCGGATCCTCTGCGAACTGCTCCGGTCCGATCACCATCCTCAACACCATCCTGGCATATCAGCTCCAGAACTTCATCGCAGCGGTGAAGAAGAGGGTGGCAGGCGGAGAGGATGCACTCAAGGCCGTCCTCGACGAGACCCGTGAGACCTACCGCGCATGCAAGGACATCTGCTTCGACGGAAACGGATACTCCGACGAATGGAAGGCAGAGGCCGCAAAGCGCGGACTCGATTGCGAGAGCTCCGCCCCCGTCTGCATGGACGCATACACCACCAAGCAGACCCTCAAGATCTTCGAGACCGAAAAGGTCCTCACCAAGGTAGAACTGGAGTCCAGGAAAGAGGTCTTCTGGGAGATCTACTGCAGGAAGATCGCCATCGAGGCCAAGACCCTCTGCGACCTGGTCACCAACCACATCATCCCTGTGGCGATCCGCTATCAGAACATCCTCCTCGAGAACGTGAAGAACCTCAAGGAGATCTACACCGCAGCCGAGTTCAAGAAGATGGCCGCCTCGCAGAAGGACCTCATCTCCTGCATCTCCGAGGACATCTCCAGCGCCGAGGCCGAGATCGACAAGCTCGAGGTCCTCGTCGACAAGATCGAGAAGTCCGGAGAGGGACGTGCCGAGGCCGTGAAGTACCACGACCAGGTCGTTCCCATGCTCGAGAACATCAGGTCGCACGTCGACTCCCTTGAGCTCCTCGTGGACGACCAGATGTGGCCGCTCCCCAAGTACAGGGAACTCCTGTTCTTCCACTGAATCGGAGAGTGACCCCTTGGTCAATCGCAAGACCGGTCTCTACGACCCCGCGGACGAAAAGGACTCCTGCGGTGTCGGGATGGCCGTCAACATCAACGGGGTCCGGGACCACGGAATAGTCGAATACGGACTTACCATATTGGAGAATCTGGCACATCGCGGTGCCGAGAACGCCGACGGGCGTACCGGCGACGGATCCGGGATTACGGTGCAGGTCCCGCACGAGTTCATACTCAAGTGCGGGATCCCCGTCCCGGACGCCGGACGCTACGGAACAGGTATCCTGTTTTTGTCCAAGGATACCGCCGAATCTGAAAACGAGCTTTCCGTCCTGAACAAGGAATGTTCACGTCTGGGTCTTTTCATGATCCGGACCAGGGAGGTACCTGTCGACCATTCCGTGCCCGGACCTTTGGCATTGGAGACCGAACCCCGTATCGTTCAGGTCTTCATCAGCAGCTATGACGAACAGTCCGCCCTCGAAAGGAAACTGTTCATCGTCAGGAAGAGGGTCTCCAACCAGATCTCCGACCCGGACTTCTACATCTGCAGTCTGTCCACCCGGACCATCACCTACAAGGGTATGCTGACCCCCGAACAGATCCGTGATTACTACAAAGATCTCACAGACCCAGCATTCAAATCCGCCATCGCGATGGTGCACTCCAGGTTCAGCACCAACACCAATCCGATGTGGAAACTGGCGCAGCCTTTCAGGATGCTCTGCCACAACGGAGAGATCAACACCATCAACGGTAACCGTTCATGGATCTCCGCCAGAGAAAGCATTCTCTCGGTGCCTGAATTCTCCGGCGAGAACTCCGTGTTCCCGATCGTCCAGCCCGGAATGAGCGACAGCGCATCTCTGGACAACGTGTTCGAGTTCTTCGTCAGGTCCGGACTCAGCATGGCGAACGCCATCACCGCCATGGTCCCCGAATCATGGAACAACAAGAACCCGATTCCGGACTCGCTCAAGGCATATTACGAATACAATTCCATCCTGATGGAACCGTGGGACGGTCCCGCCGCCCTTTTGTTCACCGACGGTGTCCTGGCGGGCGGAATGCTCGACCGCAACGGTCTCCGTCCCGAAAGATATACAGTCACCAAGGATGGACTCTTCATCCTTGCTTCTGAGACCGGTGTCATCCCCATCGCCGACCGCGACATCGCGGAGGCCGGCAGACTGGCGCCCGGAAAGATGATTCTCATCGATACCGAATCGGGCAGGATCATATATGACCCAGAGATCAAATCCGAGCTCGCATCCGCACACCCGTACAGGGACTGGCTGGAGAAGTACCGTCTCGATCTGACCACCGTCTCCTCCGGACGTGAGGTGGGCCGCGACATCGAGAACGCGGACCGTCTGGAAAGGGAGTTCGTGTACAGCAAGGAGGACATCGAGAAGATCATCCTCCCCATGGCGGAGTCCATGAAGGAGCCTGTCGCCTCGTCCAATTGCGACATCCCCATCGCCGCCCTGTCGGATCTGCCCCAGCTGTTCTTCAATTACTTCAAGCAGTCCTTCGCACAGGTCACCAATCCTCCGATCGACCCCATCCGTGAGGAGCTCGTCATGTCCCTGATGGGTTACATCGGTTCGGTGCACAGCACCGTCCTCAGTCCCTCCGCGGACACCTGCAAGACCGTCAAGATCAGGCATCCTGTGCTCACCAACCGCGAATTGGATCTCCTCAGGAACCTCGCATACCGCGGATTCACCTCGGTCACCATTCCGATCGTGTTCGACATCTCCGGCAAGGACGGAGGACTGGAGGGCGCATTGGACGATATCTGCCGCAAGGCGGAGAAGGCCGTTGACGACGGACACTCTTACATCATCCTCTCTGACCGTTCTGTAGATGCGCAGCATGCCGCGATCCCGTCACTTCTGGCACTGTCCGCTGTGCATAGTCATCTGGTCAGCAGGAAGAAGCGTTCCCAGACCGGACTCATCGTGGAGACCGGAGAGGCGAGGGAGGTCGAGCATATGGCACTGCTGTTCTCATACGGTGCCACCGCCGTCAACCCTTACCTTGCGTTCTACATCATCTCCAAGTGCAGCTCCGAGGGTAAAATATCATATGACCCAGACACCGCGGAATGGAGGTATATCCGTTCGGTGGAGAAGGGTATCGAGAAGGTCATGTCCAAGATGGGTATCGCCACCATCCGTTCCTACCGCGGATCGTGCCTGTTCGAGGCCGTCGGTCTCGACCACGACCTCTGCGGAAAATATATGTCTGGTACACGGTCGAACGTCGGAGGTATCGGTGTCGCGCAGATCGAAGAGGATTCGATTGCCCGGCACAAGGCCGCCTTCGGTGACATGTCCCAGGAGCTTCCGGATTACGGATATTACGCATATCACAAAGGCGGGGAGAGGCATGCCTGGTCACCCGAAGTGGTCAAGATGCTGCATGCGGTCTCCGAGGACCCCTCGCAGTTCGCTGAGTTCTCCAAGCGCGGGGATCTCGGAGAGGGACTGTTCTATGTCCGTGACCTCATGGACTTCAAGCGCGGTACGAAGGTTCCCCTCGAAGAGGTGGAATCCGCCGAGTCGATCATGAAGAGGTTCGTCATCGAGGCCATGTCCTTCGGTGCCATCAGCAAGGAGGCCCACGAGGCCCTCGCGACAGCGGCCAACACCATCGGCTGCAGCAGCAACTGCGGTGAAGGCGGAGAAGACCCGGCCCGTAACGGGACCGTCACACGTTCCAAGGTCAGGCAGGTCGCCTCCGGAAGGTTCGGAGTTAATGCGGACTATCTGGTACATGCCGACGAGCTTCAGATCAAGGTCGCCCAGGGGGCCAAACCCGGAGAGGGCGGACAGCTGATGGGATTCAAGGTCGACGCGGTCATCGCGGCCACCAGGAACACCATTCCCGGAATCACTTTGATTTCGCCGCCTCCCCACCACGATATCTATTCCATCGAGGACCTGAAACAGCTGATCTACGATCTGAAATCCATCAACCCGACCGCCAGGATCAGCGTCAAGCTCGTCTCCGAATCCGGAGTGGGTACGGTCGCGTGCGGTGTCGCCAAGGCAGGTGCGGACTTGATTCTCATCTCCGGAGGAGACGGAGGTACCGGTGCGGCACCAATGTCATCCATGAGGTACGCCGGTATGCCGTTCGACATCGGTCTCGCGGAGGTGCAGCAGGCACTGGTCTGCAACGGACTCCGCGGACGTGTCCTCCTTCAGGCGGACGGACAGATCAAGACCGGAAAGGATGTGATGCTCGCGGCACTGCTCGGTGCGGAGGAATACGGTTTCGCGACCGCCGCCCTGGTGTCCATCGGATGCATCATGTGCCGCAAGTGCCAGACCAACACATGTCCCGTCGGCATCGCCACTCAGGACCCCGCCAAACGCGCCAAGTTCAAGGGTGCTCCCGAGAACGTCATGAACTACTTCCGCGGTGTTGCGAAGGAGGTCCGCTGGTACCTTTCGGAGATGGGATTCCGCAGCCTCGACGAGGTCATCGGAAGGCCGGAACTGATCGTCCGCAGGGACACCCCTGGCAGGGCCGCCACCATCGACATCAGCAGGATCACCGCCAAGGCCGAGGGAGAACGCATGTGCTCCTCCGGACAGTCGGACCTTCTGAAAGGCGTGTTCGACAGGAGGCTGATCTCCGACGTCGGGGCGTCCATCGACAGCGGAAAGAAGATCGATCTCCAGTACTCGATAAGGAACGTGGACCGTTCTGTAGGTACCATGCTCTCCGGAGAGCTCATCCGTCGCGGAGGTAGCCTGAAGGACGATACCGTCACCGTGAGGTTCACCGGAACCGCAGGTCAGAGCTTCGGTGCGTTTCTCTGCAAAGGCGTCACGTTCTCCATCGAGGGTCAGTGCAACGACTACGTCGGAAAGGGTCTCTCCGGAGGAAAGATCGCCATCCGCCGTTCGTCCGATGCTGACATGTCCTGCAACGTCATCGCAGGCAACACCCTGCTCTACGGAGCCACTTCAGGTGAACTCTACGTGGCCGGTGCCGTCGGAGAGAGGTTCTGCGTGAGGAACAGCGGTGCCACCGCCGTCGCCGAAGGTGCGGGGGACCACTGTTGCGAGTACATGACCGGAGGCCGTGTCGTGGTCCTCGGGCCCTGCGGAAGGAACTTCGCGGCAGGTATGTCCGCGGGTATCGCCTACGTCCTCAATGATGACGGCGACTTCGACCGTCACTGCAACATGGACATGGTCGAGCTCGAACTTCTATCCTATAAGGATAAAGAAGAACTCCGTACCATCCTCGAGAACCATGTGCGCTACACCGGCAGCAGGAAGGCGAAAGACCTCCTAGACAACTGGTCCGAGAGCAGTTCCCGCTTCCTGAAGGTCATGCCGATCGGCTACAAACAGCTCCTGCAGAACGGGGCCTAAACCTATTCAATCACCCAATTAGGATAAAATTTAATTTTGAATCCTAATTGGGAATATGTAAAATTATTACAAAATATACCTGTTTTTCGAACACCCAGATGTTCGGATATACACCTCCAATTTGTTTGTAACCATTAGTTATCAACTATCGGTACATTTATATAGAAGAACATTCCATTACTCACCTATCTTCTGCATAAGGCAGAACAAAGGAGAGAACAACATGGGAATGGGTAACGCACCTGTACTGATTCTTAGGGAAGGAAGCAAGAGAGAGAAAGGAAAGGACGCACAGTTCAACAACATCACCGCTGCAAGGACCATTGCTGACGCAGTACGCAGCAGTCTCGGCCCCAGGGGTATGGACAAGATGCTCGTCGACTCTATCGGAGATGTCGTCATCACCAACGACGGTGTCACCATCCTCAAAGAAATGGACGTTCAGCACCCCGCAGCAAAGATGCTCGTCGAGGTCGCAAAAGCTCAGGACCAGGAGGTCGGAGACGGAACCACAACCTCTGTCATCATCGCCGGAGAGCTCCTCAAGAAGGCACTCGACCTGATCGACTCCAACGTCCACCCCACCATCATCACCGCGGGATACAGGCTGGCAAACGACAAGGCCCAGGAGATCCTCAAGAACGTCTCCAAGAAGGTCTCCATCGACGACGAGGAGCTTCTCCTCAAGATCGCCCAGGTCTCGATGAACAGCAAACAGATCAACGCATCCAAGGACTTCTTCTCCAAGATGGTCGTCAACGCTGTGAAGACAATCATCGAGAAGGACGAGAACGGAAAGTACTTCGCCAACCTCAAGAACATCTGCACTGTCAAAAAGGCAGGAGCCAACATGGAAGAGTCCGAGCTCGTAAAAGGTCTCATCATCGACAAAGAGCCCGTCTCCCCCACCATGCCCAAGATCGTCAAGAACGCAAAGATCGCACTCATCGACGGAGCATTCGAGGTCAAGAAGCCCGAGATGGACGCAAAGATCCAGATCACCGACCCTGAGATGCTCTCTCAGTTCATCAAAGAAGAAGAGAACACCCTCAAGGGACTCGTCGACGCATGCAAGAAGGCCGGTGCCAACGTGGTCTTCTGCCAGAAAGGTATCGACGACCTCGCTCAGCACTTCTTCGCCAGGGAAGGCATCTACGCCTGCCGCCGTGTGAAGAAGAGCGACATGGAGAGGCTCGGAAAATCCTGCTCCGCAAACATCGTCAGCAAGATCTCCGAACTCACCGCGGACGACCTCGGATACGCAGACTCCGTCGAACTCAGGTTCGTCGGCGACGAGAGCATGACCTTCGTCACCGGATGCAAAGACCCCAAGACCGTTTCCATCCTCGTCAGGGGAGGAACCAACCACGTCACCGACGAGGTCGAGAGGTCCCTCGTCGACGCATGGTCCGTCGTCAAGGTGTCCATCGAGGACGGTCTCATCTGCACCGGAGGAGGTTCCACCGCAATGGAGCTCGCCATGAAGATCAGGGACTATGCCGCATCCGTCGGCGGAAGGGAACAGATCGCGATCGAGGCCTTCGCCTCCGCAATGGAGATCATCCCCACCACCCTCGCTGACAACGCAGGTCTCGACCCCATCAACATGGTCATCGAGCTCAGGAGGCAGCACAAGGCCGGCAACACCTACGCGGGAATCAACCCCTTCACCGGAAAGGTGGAGGACATGATGAAACTCGATGTCATCGAGCCCTACAGGATCGGAAAACAGGCCATCAACTCCGCCACCGATGCTGCCGTCATGATTCTCAGGATCGACGATGTCATCGCATCCAAATCCACCCCCGCTCCCGCCGGAGCTCCTGGTCAGTGAAGCAAAAGCACTGAAAAAAGGGGCTTCGGCCCCTTCAAATCCACTCAAAGAGGATATGTATGACTGGTAAGTCTAAAGAAAAATCCGACGAGAAGGCCGCGACCGAACCCTCCGCCGAGAAGGAAAAAGCATCCGATCCCATGGCGGCGGAACTCGAGAAGTACAAGGCCGAAGCGCAGGAGAACCTCGATCGCTACCAGCGTACATTCGCCGAATTCGACAACTACCGTAAGAGGACCGAAAGGGAGATGGCCGATTACAGGAAGTTCGCGACCAGCGGTCTCGTCAAGGAACTGCTGGACATCTCGGACGACCTGGAGAGGGCCCTTTCCACAGCGAAGGATCTCGAGGATCCGTTCACGGTCGGAGTGAAAGCAGTCAGAGGAAATTTGATCAAGATCCTGGAATCCCAGGGTGTGACCGAGGTGCCCACCGACAAAGGGTTCGACCCCAACATGCACGAGGCACTGATGGTCATGGAAGGTGAAGAGGACAATAAGATCGCCCAAGTGTACCAGAAGGGGTACATGATGAACGGCCGCGTACTGAGGTTCGCCAAGGTCGTGGTCACCAAGAAGAAGGAGCAGGAAGCAGCTCCTGAGCAGGATGAGAAAACTGCTGAAGCTAACAGTAACTAAACACAATTGAGGTGAAGAATATGTCTAGAATAATCGGAATCGATCTCGGAACCAGTAACTCTGCAGCATCTGTGATGGAAGGCGGAAGGCCCACCATCATCCCCAGTGCCGAAGGTACCAGCGTGGGCGGAAAATCCTTCCCGTCCTACGTCGCATTCACCAAGGACGGACAGCTCCTTGTCGGTGAACCTGCAAGGAGGCAGGCGGTCACCAACCCCGAGGGAACCATCAAGAACGTCAAGAGGAAAATGGGTACCAGCGAAAAAGTGACCGCACTCGGCAAAGAGTACACTCCTCAGCAGATTTCCGCATTCATCCTCGGAAAGATCAAGAAGGACGCAGAGGCCTTCATCGGCGAAAAGGTCGAGAAGGCGGTCATCACCGTCCCCGCCTACTTCAACGACAACCAGAGGCAGGCCACCAAGGATGCAGGTGCCATCGCAGGTCTCGATGTGGTACGTATCATCAACGAGCCTACCGCGGCCGCACTCGCATACGGTCTTGACAAAGCAGGCGAGTCCCAGAAGATCCTCGTCTTCGACCTCGGAGGAGGAACCCTCGATGTCACCATCATGGACTTCTCCGACGGAGTGTTCGAGGTAATGTCCACCTCCGGAGATACCGCTCTCGGAGGATCCGATATGGATGAGGCTCTCACCAACTACATCATCAAACAGTTCCAGAACGAGACCGGAATCGACCTTTCCAAGGACCACGCGGCATTCGTCCGTGTCAGGGAGGCGGCCGAGAAGGCCAAGATCGAACTGTCCACCACGATGCAGACCGAGGTCAACCTCCCCTTCATCACCGCGGACGCATCCGGACCCAAGCACCTGGTGCAGACCATCACCCGTGCCAAACTCGAAGAGCTCGTCACCCCCATCGTGGAGAGGTGCCGCGGACCTATCGAGCAGGCCATGCGCGATGCCAACCTGTCCTCCGACAAGATCGACAAGGTCATCATGGTCGGCGGACCTACCAGGATGCCCATCATCCAGAACTTCGTCGAGAACATCGTCGGACCCAAGATCCAGCACGGTGTCGACCCGATGGAATGTGTCTCCATGGGTGCGGCAATCCAGGGTGCTGTCCTGTCCGGAGACGTCAAGGATGTCCTCCTGCTCGATGTCACTCCTCTGTCCCTCAGTATCGAGACCCTCGGCGGTGTCGCCACCAGGCTCATCGAGCGTAACACCACCATCCCCACCAAGAAGTCCCAGGTGTTCTCCACTGCGGTCGACAACCAGCCCTCTGTGGAGATCAACGTCGTGCAGGGTGAGAGGAAGATGGCCGCCGACAACACCAGCCTCGGCAGGTTCAGCCTCGACGGAATACCCCCCGCAAAGCGCGGTATCCCTCAGATCGAGGTCACCTTCGATATTGATGCGAACGGTATCATCAACGTCTCCGCAAAGGACCTCGGTACTGGCAAAGAGCAGAAGATCACCATCGCATCTTCCAACAAGCTCTCCAAAGAGGAGATCGACGCCGCCATCAAGAACGCAGAAGAGTTCGCAGATGCCGACAAGAAGAAGGAGGAGCTCATCAACGCCCGCAACCAGGCCGAGACCCTCGTGTACACCACCAGGAAGACCCTTGAAGAGCTCGGTGACAAGGTCACTCAGGAAGAGCGCACCGTCGTCGAGAACGCCGTCAAGGACCTGGAGGCGGTGCAGAACTCCGACAACCTCGAGGACATCAAGGCCAAGAGCGACGCCCTGATGAAGGCCATCGAGCCCATCTCCGAGAAGATCTACAAGAACGCGACCCCTGAGCAGCAGCAGGCCGCACAGGAAGCATACCAGCAGGCCCAGAACGCACAGCAGCAGGGCCCGTCCGGAAACACCGGTTCCACCAACAAGACCGCACAGGACGACAACGTCGTCGATGCGGACTACAAGATCGTCGACGACGACAAGAACTGAAAGACCCAGAGGTAAGCACCCATGGCAGAATCGAAAAGGGACTACTACGAGGTCCTCGGGGTATCCAAGACGGCGACCCCCGACGAGATCAAGAAGGCGTACCGTACACTCGTCAAGAAATACCATCCTGACGTCTCGACGGAGCCCAAAGATGTCGCGGAGGCCAAGTTCAAGGAGATCTCCGAGGCCTATGAGGTCCTTTCGGATGAGAAGAAACGTTCCCTGTACGACCAGTACGGTCATGCGGGTGTCGACGGATCGTTCGGGGCCGGCGGATTCGACATGGGTGACTTCACCCATGGCGACGACCTCAACGACATCCTGAGCGAGATCTTCGGCGGAATGTTCGGCGGAGGTTTCAGCGGAGGCAGAAGCCGCAGGGGACCCAGCGGTCCCGCACAGGGCGACTCGCTCCGCTACGACCTCGAGATCGACCTCCTCGACGTCCTGAACGGCAAGGAGGCCACCATCAGCGTCAGGCACGCCGTCAAGTGTGCCGAATGCAACGGATCTGGAGCAAAGGACGGAAAGACCCAGCAGTGTCAGCAGTGTCACGGTCAGGGTCAGGTGCAGCAGGTTCAGCGCACCATGTTCGGACAGAGCATGTATGTGTCCGAGTGTCCCCGCTGTAAGGGACGCGGAAGCATTCCTGTCAACCCGTGTTCCCGCTGCAACGGTACCGGACGCGTCAACAGGGAATCCAAGGTCAGCATCAACATCCCCAAGGGTATCGAGGACGGCACCCGTATGCGTGTCCCCGGTGCCGGTGATGCAGGCATGAACGGAGGTCCCTCGGGAGACCTCTACGTCATGATCCACATCAAGAACAACGTGGACTTCGAACGTAACGGAATGGATCTCTGGACCGTCGTCGAGGTACCCTACCCCAGGCTGGTCCTCGGAGGAACCATCTCCGTCACCACGCTCGACAAGAAGACCGTGGAGATCACCGTCCCCAAGGCCACCCAGGTCGGAAGCGTGCTGAAGGTCGCTGAGCAGGGTCTTCCCGGACTCAACCGTAGCACCCGCGGAAACCTGTACGTCAGGCTCGGCGTCATCGTCCCCAGGACGGTCTCTGCAGAGGAGAGGGAACTCCTCGAGAAACTGGACCAGGACGCGGGAAAGAAAACCTCTAAAAGGACCAAAAAAGGTCTTTTCGGTCAGAAATGATCTTTTTCTGACCCATCCCCCCACCAGGGGGGTTTTTAAACATCCTATGGATAGCCTGGTCTGTCATGGTATCTGAAACCACGCTTTGGTTTGTCTTCATCGCCGTGTTCCTGGTGCTTATGGTGTTCGATCTTTTCTTCGTCGAACGCAAAGGCGGGGTCATGAGTGTGAAGAAGGCAGGCTCTTTTGTTCTGCTTTACATCGCAGTTGCAGTCCTGTTCGGTGTGCTGATCTATCTCAGTCTTGATGCCGAACATGCCACGTCGTATTTCGCGGCATATGTGATCGAACTGTCGATGTCCGTGGACAACCTGTTCGTCTTCATCGTATTGTTCGCGTTGTTCGCGATCCCGGCGGCGGACCAGCACAAGGTCCTGTTCTGGGGTATTTTAGGTGCCATATTCTTCCGTGCCGTGTTCATCATCGTCGGTGCCGAGCTCCTTTCAAGGTTCGACTTCATGATGTATGTGTTCGGTATCCTGCTTCTTCTCACTGCATTCAAGACCGTGTTCTCCAAGGAGGACGACGGCGATCAGAAGGAATCCTTCGCATACAAACTTAGCAAACACATCAGGGCCACGGACGACTGTTCCAGCAACAAATTCTTCACCGTCGAGAACGGGGTCCGTGTCGCCACTCCTCTGTTCCTTTGCCTTGTGGTCATCGAACTCAGTGACCTGATGTTCGCATTCGATTCCATCCCTGCCGCACTTTCCATCACCACTGATATCTTCATCGTCTACGCTTCCAACATCTTCGCGGTGCTGGGACTCAGGTCGTTGTTCTTCGTGATCAACGGTGCCCTCAACGCATTGGACTACCTCAAGTACGGTCTCGGCATCATCCTCGCATTCATCGGTGTCAAGATGCTCGTCTCTGCAGCGGATATCTGCGAGATCAGCGTCGTGGCCTCCCTGGCGTTCATCCTTGTGGTGCTGGCCATCACCATCGGTGCATCCCTGATACACCGCAAACATTCCATGAGGTCGGTGGACGAGTGATCGCGGTGACCGGCGACTCCCGCGGGGAGGCCGGTTATGAGCGTCTCGTCTCCGACCCCGTCGTCAACCGGATGGGGAAGGAGGATTATCTCGTCATTCTGGGCGGATGCGGGGTCACGGAACCCCGTGCCGACCTCGATAAGGTCATCACCGCCTATCGTGACCTTCCCTGTTCGGTGCTTTTCCTGGACGGGGCATACGACGATTACGATCTTCTTTCCGAGTATCCTTTATTCCCGTGGAACGGGGGGAAGATCCAGGTCTTCTCCCGCGGGATCTATCATCTGATGCGCGGACAGGTGTTCACCCTTGGGGGAAGGAGATTCTTCACCATGGGCGGGGCGGTGACCCCCGATCGGTCCGAATCTGAGAAGTATTGGTCCTGGTGGCCTGAACAGGATATAACTGATGAGGATTTGATTGAGGCTAAGAAGAACTTGCTGAATGTTGGGAATAAGGTTGATTATGTACTTTCCTCCGCATGTCCCAGAACCTGGAAAAACGACGGCAGTGAGATGTTGGACCGCATACTCGATAAGGTCGATTACGGGCATTGGTATTTTTCCGGACCTGCAGCACAAAGTGGGTGTCTGGGTCTTAAGGCAGAAGGTGTCTCTGAAGTAGTACTTCCGATAATTTCACCTTGATCCGTGGTTAACTCATGAAAATACTCTTAAACGATAGTGCGATTGTGCAGACATCAGGTACCAATGTTCCAGGCATACACTCAATTGGTCAACAGATTCGTCCATCATTCGGTTGAATTTGTATTCAAGTTTTACAATTTCATCCTTGCCGCATTGATGGTCGTCTATTCTCTGGAAGAGTTGTACCAGGTCCACATCTATTCGGAATTCTTCACATATGAGTGGTACGAGATAGGGCGCTATCTTATTCTGCTGTTGGGCGGATCGATAATTCTGCTTGACCGCAACCGTAATCTTCTGCGCTCTGTCGGAATATACGCACTTTCGCTCGGAGGGTACAGGTTCCTTTCTGCTGCACCTAAAATCCAGGCCGGTTCTATGGAGGGGGTGCTTTACCTGGCCATCACCATCCTCGCCATCAACCTGATGATCTCCGGGCGCTCTTTCCTCCGGGGGGTCAGCCGCAACCGTATAAGTCTGATCCTCTGTACGCTGGTGCTTTTCCTCATCAACTTGTCGACCATCGTGTTCATGATACATCTCGGAGGGACACTCAATGATGTTATACAGACGATGCCCGGTGTGGTCATCATGTGTGTGCTGTATCTCTTCTACATCGGACTTCTTGACTCCGAAGTTCTGTGCGCATCTGACGTTTTGGCGATACATAACGAGACCCTGAACAAGATCCGCCGTACACAGTATACCGATCCGGAATCGACCATCTCCGAGGAGGACGCACTTGTTCTTTCGAGATCGTTCGAGGATCGTTCCGATTGGGCACAGGTCCTGGACGGCGGTCCGGTGGAATGCGAGTACTGGTTCAGGATGAAGAATGTGGACGGAGTATCCGAGATCCTGGTCCAGAAATGGGTCGGTTCGGATGAACTTTATTTCACGATCTCCGACCACCTGGACGGTACGCTCATCCAGGCCCATAGGTTTTCAGCCACATCTGCACTCATACACACGGACGAATCCGCCTGCAGATGGCTGCTCGTTTTCGGTAAGAGGGGGGTCTGTATGCGCCTCATGATCGAAGAACCCGAACCGGACCCTTCTGCAGCGACCGCCACAGTCGCCGAATGTCCCGAAAATATTGAGCAACCCGACTCCAAGGTCGTGAGCGCATGAAGCCGGTCAAACTTGAGATCAGAGGCATCTCGGTTGTTCTGATCTTGGGTGCCGCCTTGATTCTGTCCAGTGCGTATTATCTCATGCTGGAATATTTCACGGCCCCATTCGATAAAGAGTCCGCCGCGACCATACTTTCCTACATAGTCCTCTTCCTGGTGGGCGTCTGGATGATCATCAACAGGGACATGAGCGGTCATCGCTGCATCTATCTGTGCGGTATGGCGCTGGGTGTCGCAACGATCCTTCAGAACATCTTCTTCATGAGTTACGACGACTATGCCTACATGTTCTTCCTGGGATTTCTGACCAGTCTCCTGGGTTTCGCGGAGATGGCATTCTCGGTGGCATATCTGTTCCAGTACAGGAGGTATGTCGTCAAACTCTGTGTGGTGGTAGGATGTCAGATGGCGATGGGCGTCATTCCGATGGTCATCGACTGGTATTCCGAGATGACCATAACGGATATTCTGATCATGTATTCGTCCATCTTCCCGATGATTTTTGTGAACGTGGTCTTCGTATGGATCCTGACCCGCAAGGGTATATGGATCCCGTTCCCGACGAAGAGGATAGAGAACAACCTCATCGCGCTGGAACCTGTACTTCATTCGGACAGGGACGTGTATATGACACCGGAAAGTCTGGAACGTCTTCTCGACAGGGACAATTGGCCTGTGGTCAACCTTGGGCCGGTGGAGAAAGAGGTGAAGGTGGACCTGCTCGGCGGAGACAGTAAGGTCCAGTTATTGGTACAGCTGCTGAAGGACGATCCCGTTCCTCACGTGAAACTCATCCCTTCCGAGGGAGGACAGTTCATCCAGGGACCTCAGTTCGAGATGGTGCAGTCCATCGTTTCTGAGGCCAGGGACAACATTCGTATCTACGGTAACGAAGGGGTCTTCATCAATATCCAGGTGAGGTCCGCGCCGGTCAAGAGGAAAGGGTTGCTCCCCCACCATACCGAGGATGCCCCTGAGGAGGAGACCTCCGAGGAGAACCCGGAGTGATTCACTCTTTGATCCCTATGAAGACGACCCAGTTCTTCTCTTCGACAAGGGACATCTGGGTCTTCAGTCCGCACTGTTCCAGGTAACCTTTCAGGACATCGTTCTCGACGATGTTCATGTGGTACTTTTGGCAGGATGCCTCGAGGTCTGCTCTGTTCTTGTCGGTGAAATACTGCTCTGATACGATGCACAGGACGCCGCCCTTCTTCAGACGGGAGACCGCATGGGAGATGCTCTTTTCGAGGTCTGGCCAGAAGAAATAGGTCTCCACGGCGGTGATGATGTCGAATGTGTCCTCGGGGAACGGGATGTTCTCGACAGAGGCGACGGATGCGTTCACCTTGCCCCATTTGTGGAAGACCGAGTTGGTCTCCAGAGTGGCCTTGACCGCTTCTTCCGAGATGTCGATCCCGTCGATGGTGGCGTTGGGGTATTTCACGGAAAGCATCTTGATGGTGTTTCCGCCGCCGCAGCCGATGTCCAGGATGCGTGTGGCGTGCATGGGAGGGATGTTGGAAAGACCCCAGATCGTCAGGTCGCGGTGGTGTTCGTTCATGCTTTTCAGAACTTCCCTGCCCTCTTCACCCTGCGGGTTCATGTATTGATCTTCTCTTGCCATGTTATTCCTCGAATGTACCTGATCCTGTGACCGCCGGCCCTGCCGGAACATCGGTTCCGGACGTCTGGGACATGGTCGCAGGTTATGTATGTGGCATTACAGCCGGAGTAAATAAACATCGTTTTTCAACAGGTCCTGGGGTATGAAAATGCAAAGACCCAGATGTCAGGATCGTTCATCTTTTCTTTTGATGTAGATCTTGTCGACCGTCTCCACATTAGACATCCTGATGATCTCAGGGTCTGCGGTACCCTTGGCTATGTCGGAACGGAGGCGGGAGTAGTTGGGCATCGAGATCGAATCATACTGTCCTGTTTCCTTCAGTCTCGCGATGATCCTCGTTTTATCTGTCGGGAGTTCTGCCTTCTTCTCGTGGCGGATGAGGATCTTCCCGTCCTTTCCGTACAGGGACATGTATCTGTTGGAGTCGGAGAATGCGACTATCTCCGCTTTGAGGGCATCCTGTTCCGCGTTCAGGAGTTCTATCCTGTTCTTCAGGGCCTGCTTCTTGCCTTCGATCTCAAGGTATTTGTCGGTGAGCTCCGACCCCCTGTCCGGGCCGTTCTTCTTCACGGAGAGTTCATGAAGGAAACGCGGACATCTTGACTGATACTGGCATGACTGACAGCGGTCGGATTCCACAGGCAGTGGATCCTTCGAGGAGTTCAGGTCGTCGATACGTGAAGACACCGTTTCGGCTGCGGATTTGCAATCTGTTCTTGAAGCGGTGAGCTCGGTGGTGAGGTCCTGGACCAGGAAAACCCATCTCATGACGATCTCCCTCGCCTCTATGTTGTCCATTGCCCATAACGCGGTCGCACGCATCTCGATATCATTCCTGAGGTCATCTCTGGAGCCCATTTCCGTATCGACGATGTATTTCGTGATGAATGCGGTGGTGCCTCTTCTTCCGAGTTCCTGTATGGTGACGAGGATCTCGTTGTTCCGGGGGAGACGGAGTATCCCCTCCATGTCCGATGCCACGATGTCCACGGCACCGAACTTCGTGGACTGGTGGACGAAGTTCCTGATGCATTTTTCCCCGATGCGGATGTACTGTATGGCATCCTCGCGGGTGGGATTGTAAACTTTCGTGACGTTGATGTCCCAGTGGACCCAAAATGACTCCAGGACCTTTTCCTCTTTCATACGGTAGCCGAGGATGCGGGACTTGGAGAACTCCCTGATCGTATCGTTCACTGATTTTCCGAGGCATTCGTCGAGGGTGATCCTCTCCTGGTACGCCTCGGTCCTGTCCAGCCTGTAGGCGTAGGGGCATCTGAAGAAGGATTCGAGGTCGGAGAAGGTCGTTACTGCCATTGCTGGGACATTGCAGGTGCGATAAAAGATACTGTCCCCGGAGAACCATTCAGCAAGAGGTAGGATTAATCAGAAGATGGCGCCGAGAGAGAGATTCGAACTCCCGAGGTCACAGACCAGCAGTTTTCGAGACTGCCGCCATACCGGGCTTGGCTATCTCGGCTTGAAAGGTTCAATCGCTTTCACTTATAAATCATCTTGTGCAGGAAAGGGGCCCAAGACATCGTGTTAGATTTGCTATGTATATATTGGCGAGATATGCGTTCAGAGTTTGTTTTTAAGAAAATCTTCGAGTGTGACACATATTATACCATCCAAATCCGAATCCAGTGGCGATTTTTCCAGCACTACAACGTATTTCTTGTGGTTGTCGGGGATGTCGCGGAGATTTCCGAATTCTCTCCTGACCACGTCCTCTCCTGACAGGCGCGTGGTCGCCTGGACGTAGATGATGTCTTTTCCTTTCATACAGACGAAATCCACTTCTTTACCGGAATAATCCCCCAGCCAGACATCATATCCTCTTGCCCTCATTTCCAGATAGAGGATGTTTTCCACATATCCGCCGATGTCCTCTGATCTGAATCCGTATGCTGCATTCTTCAGTCCGATGTCCGCCAGGTAGTATTTGTATGTGGCAGTCAGGATCTTTTTTCCTTTGACATCATACATCTTCGCCTTGTAGATCAGACAGGCAGATTCAAGATAGCTGATGTACTCGTACACATGGTCCTTGGACAGTTTCATATCTTCATTATGCAGGACTTTGAAGATATTGTTCACAGACACCCTGCTGCCCACGTTGTCGCAGATGAAACGGAAGATCCTTTCCAGAAGGTCCGATCTTTTTACGTCATAACGGGAGACTATGTCGTGCATCTGTATCGAGTAGAGGATATCACGGATCTCAGAGAACGCATCGGATTCGGCATAATTATTGCGCCATACCGAAGGAAAACCTCCGACATGCAGGAATCTGGAGAAGACGTCCATGTCCTTCTCCAGATACGCTTCTGCGAATCTGGCACATTCCGAGTAGGTGAGTGTGAAGTTGTCGAACAGATTGTATCTTCCCGTGAGCAGACTGCCGAATTCACCGGATAGCAACCTGGAATTGGATCCGGTGATGTACAGGTCACAATTGCCTTCGGCTATTAGCGATCTCACCAGGTCCTGCCAATGGTCAATGTCCTGGATTTCATCTATGGCGACCACTTTGATCCCATCTGCGATGGAGCCGTGGATGTATTCGTAGAGGATATCTGGGTCTTTGAACTTGCGGTTTCTCCACAGTTCCATATTGATAACAAGGATGCGGCCGTCGGTGATCCTGTCCAATTCCTTCAGCATCGTGGATTTGCCGGACCTCCTGATGCCGGTTATGATCTTTGCATTGCCGTTCTTTGCAAACGGCCTTATGCGATCCAGGTACAGGGGGCGTTCGACATAGTTCATGTTTCGGATATATACGGAAACAGGATATAAAAATTGGGATTATTTCGGATACATAAGGAAACTTTGTCTAAAAACAGGGAATCTTTCGGATACATAAGGAAACATTTCTGATTAACAAAGGTTTCATTATCACAGGCTGTTCATGATCCCGGGCCGAATCTGGCGAAGCATACGTAAGAAGAATTCTATAAACCAGATTGTTATGAAGACCTTATGGTCGGTATCGAATCCGAGATCAAATGTGCCAAGGCCGCATCGCTGAGACTGGCGGCACTCGGAACTGAAGTGAAGAATGCTGCGCTTCGTTCGATGGCCGAGGCAATACTTGCCAACAAAGAAGAGATCCTCCGCGTCAACGCCGAGGATGTCAGCGAATCGAAGGATTCGATCGCACCCGAACTTCTGAAGAGGCTCAAGCTCAACGAGAACAAGGTGCAGGACATGGTGGACAGCATTCTGAGCGTCTCCGAACTGGATGACCCTATCGGAGAGACGATGTCCTCCATGGAGCTCGACAAAGGCCTGGACCTTTACCAGATCAGGTGTCCGATCGGTCTCATCGGGGTCATTTTCGAATCCCGTCCCGAGGTCGTTCCGCAGATCATGTCGCTGTGTCTGAAGACCGGCAATGCGATCGTCTTCAAGGGAGGAAGCGAGGCGAAACGTTCCAACAGGCTCCTTTTCGATATCCTCAGGAAGGCCGCCGGTTCGCAGGGCGTGCCCGAGGATGCGTTTGTCCTGTTGGAGACAAGGGAGGAGATCTCCGAGATCCTGAAGCTCGACGAGTACATCGATCTCCTCATCCCCCGCGGCTCCTACGGGTTCGTGAAGTATATCAGCTCCAACACCAATATTCCCGTGCTGGGACATTCGTCCGGAGTGTGCAGTGTGTATGTGGATTCCGAGGCGGACATCACCACCGCGCTCAATGTCGTTCTTGACTCCAAAATCCAATATCCGGCGGCCTGCAACGCTGCCGAGAAGCTGCTCGTCGACAAGAAGATCGCAGGATACTTCCTTCCCCGCATGGCGGACCTCTTCGTCGCTAACGGCGTGAAGATGAAGGTCGACGAACGTCTCGGAAAGTATCTCCTCGGATTCGATTTCGAGACCGCCACTGAGGACGACTGGTACGCTGAGTACGATGACCTGGTCATCGCCATCCGCGAGGTGAGCGGTCTGGAAGAGGCCATCCAATTCATCAACACCCACGGTTCCCATCACACCGATTCCATCATCACAGAGAACAAGGAGAAACAGGCCGAGTTCGTCAGGTCCGTGGATTCCGCAGACGTCTTCATAAACGCGTCCACCCGTTTCGCAGACGGATACCGTTTCGGAAAAGGTGCCGAAGTGGGTATCTCCACAGGAAAGATCCATGCCCGCGGACCGATGGGAATGGAAGGCCTGACCAGTTACAAATACGTCCTGGTGGGGCACGGACAGGCGGTCAAGGACTATTCCGGAAAGGATGCCCGTCCGTACACGCACATAAAGACGGACCGCAGGTACGGGGAGTGAGTTCATGGTATCGAGAAAGGATCATCTGCAGTCGGCCGAGCGTATCGTCATCAAAGTGGGTTCATCCACCATCACCCGCGGAGGCCCAACCCCCAGTGAGGAGTTCATGGACGATGTCGCAGCCCAGATCCACCGCCTGATCGAGGCGGGAAAGGATGTCCTTATCGTATCCTCCGGTGCGGTCGCCATCGGACTGCAGGCGATGAATGCCCGTCCGAAACCCAATGAAGTTCCGATCAAACAGGCAGCCGCCTCCGTGGGACAGAGCATCCTGATGCAGAAATGGAACGACAGTTTCCAGAAGTTCGGACTTAACGTTGCTCAGATCCTCATCACTATGGACGACTACTCGAACAGGGACACCGTTCTGAACCTCAACAACACTGTTACAACCCTTCTGAAATACGGTGTGGTGCCCATCTTCAATGAGAACGATGCGATCTGCATCAAGGAGATCGGGGCCGCCTTCGGGGATAACGACACCCTTTCCGCTGTCATTGCAAGCAGGGCCGATGCAGACCTTCTGCTGATCCTCTCCGATGTGGATGGACTCTATTCCGGCAATCCGCACACCGATTCGACCGCCAAGCTCATCGAGACCGTTTCTGACATAGATGATACCATCGAGAGCATCGCCGGAGGTCCCGGTTCCAAGGTCGGTACCGGAGGTATGAAGACCAAGATCAAGGCCGCCAAGATCTGTCAGGATGCGGGATGCATGATGGTCATCGCATCCGGTACCGCACCTGATGTGATCGAACGCGTGGCCAACGGTGATTCGGTTGGAACGCTTTTCCTTGCTGATTCCGCCATAACCAAGAAGAGGCGTTGGATGAAGTCCGTGTCCGTTCACGGGAAGATCATGATCGATGAAGGTGCGTCCAAGGCGCTTCAGTCGCACAGATCCCTTCTGCCTGTGGGCGTGAAATTCGCATCTGGGTCTTTTGAAGCAGGGGATGTTGTGGACATCGTTTGCGGCACCACGGTTGTTGCACGCGGAAGTCCCGATTACGGTGCGGAGGACATCAATCGCATCCGCGGAATGAGGTCCGATGAGGCCAAGGCCGTTCTCGGAGCCAAGATGAAACACAAGGATATCATCAGCAGTGAGAACATCGCCCTGATGCCGTGATTTCGGGTATCTGGCACATACAGATTTTCTGTTTCGGAATCGACAGCCGATATGTTAAATAGGATTCGGATCGGAATACGAAATCAGAACTTTGTGATTTCAATCAAAGTGGGGTAAAAACCTGGTGGGCCCGGCCAGATTTGAACTGGCGACCTTCACAATGTCAATGTGACGTCATAACCCCTAGACCACGAGCCCAGTAAGATTAGGTAACGGCTGGTCCTATATAAAACATAACTATCCCTGCCGAGATAGTTTTGAAAAACAAATTGTTTGATATCCTGTATGGAAACGTTGATTTTTGGTTCTATCACTTTTCGTGGGAAAGCTGCCTATTTCGTGTTACGGTTAAAGAATGTGAATGCATTACAGTAACACATGGTCAGGCA
>CAVGRR010000002.1:0-70404 GCA_963631655.1 Eggerthellaceae bacterium | reverse complement strand
GACTACGTCCGCTACGATTTCGGAACCCGTGCGGAGGGAGAATCACACATCAATCCGAAGGTCCCCATAATGACCTTCCATCAGCTCTGGGGATTCGGAAAATTCCTTGCCAAGTTCCTGTCGAAGATGTACCACATAGACTATTATGAAATGTATCCCGCCGAAAAGAAATGAATTGTCCGACCTTGGAGAATGAATGATGTTTTCAACGGCGGATACAGGAAAAGCATCCTTTTTCAAAGGCTACGCTTTGATGATTCTTCTGGTAGGGCTGGCGATCCGTTTTGTTCTGGCACCTCTGTTCACCTATCCTTTTGACGTTGAACACTGGGCCGTTGTGATGCAGAACATCGAAAGCGGAAACGACCTTTATTCTCTGGCCGGTTACTTCTACACACCTGTGTGGGGATATCTGCTCGGTGCGCAGGACCTGTTCGTGAACACATTCCTCTCGGCATTGATCTACGGGGAACGTTTCATAGACATCGCTGGAATAGAAGCCCTTACATTCGTGTATCATACATCTACCGTGACCACTGTCGGGTATAATTTCGTCATGAAACTTCCGCTGATCATCGTCGATGTGCTGGTCGGATACCTGGTATATCGTATGGTCCTGTCCGAAGGCGGGGATGAACGCAAAGCGGTCACGGCCTTCGGTTGCTGGTTCCTCTGTCCGCTGGTCATTTACATGTCTTCGGTGCAGGTGCAGTTCGACTGTTTTTCCGCACTGTTCGCGCTGATATGCATACTTTTCCTCAAAAAGGACCGTTATTTCGGAGCAGGGGTCTTCTTTGCGCTCGGTGCCCTGCTGAAATTCTTTCCACTGTTCTGTATCCTGCTGTTCGGAGTATACGCTTTGAGATCACAGTCTGACAGAAGCATCGGTGCAAGACAGCTGGCACTTTTGGCGATCGGGATCTTCGTGACCGTTTTCGTGATTTACATTCCTCAGATCCTGTCCGGAACGGTCATGGATTCTTTGTCATTCATGATAGAAAGAGGTTCTAACAGCAACTTGTATTCCTCATTGCGTATCTGGATCCCTGCACTTCTGCTGATCTACACAGTGTTTGCTTTTGCTTTCAAGGCCAAGAAAATGCCCGAAACCGAACTCAAAAGCAATCTGTATCTTCTGGCATTGACCCTGCTGTGTGTGGCCACCTTATGTTCCAGTGGCCCGCAGTACTGCATAGTCTATCTTCCGCTGATATTCGTATATGCTGTCGTCAATTCCAGAAAGGATCTGTTGACCTGTGTCGTTATCTTCACTTCCCTGGCGGCCGTTGCTGCATTTTTGAACAACAATGTTTCTCTGGTCGCCACATTGGTGGAATATTGCGGATTCTGGAATGCTTCGGGTTTCATGGACGCCATGCAGCTGGTGGATAGTCTGACGATAGGCGTCCCTGTCAGATTGACGATTTCATTTGTGGTGGAAACCGCTCAGCTGTTGTTCAATGTCATCCTGCTTGTACTTCTTTATAGGAGTGTTGGATTGTTTGACAAGTATCCGTGGTTCAATCAGGTTGCCGACAGACTGGGCGGAATATTGGGGGCGAGATAATTGAAAAGAAGCGATCTGGGTCTTATTGTTCTGGCCTGTGCGATATGTGCGATCATACTGGTCGGGGAGTTCACGGCATACGGGAATGTGTATCATTACGACGCTTCCGCGAACGAGGACGGCACGTATTCCGTTTATGACTCAGGTTCGCATAATTATACAGCAACCGTTTCCGACAACGGATCGTTCGTCGCCCCCACGGAGCTTCTGATCTATTACGACGAGTCCTACGGCTGCGTGGTCCATGAGGTCTGGGTCGAGGTCGGTGCGAGGGCGCTGACCCAGGACTACTATCTGTCCCAGCTCGTGAACAATCTGAATTATTATTCGGTCACGGCTGTAAAATATGTCAATGCGCAGGAACTGGCGCAGGCTTTGGCTGAATCCGGTGCAGGAAAGGGACTGATTGTCATTTCCGGGGCACTTCCCGAGACCGTTTACAAAGGCGAATCAAGCGATTCGATCTTCACCTGGATCCATTCCGGAGGATCGCTGTACTGGGCAGGAGAGACGATAGGGAAGTACTACGGGCTGTCCGACGGCACTGTGAAGACCGTGGAAGGGGATTATCAGTCTCTGTTCCTCGGAGAGAGCGACAGTCTCAACAATGCGACCGAAGACGGCCGTGCCTATTCTGAGATCACCGATAACAGGTACAGTCAGACCCTTTCACTCAAGAACAACAACGTGCTCTATGGTGTGAAAAATACCGTTGCTGGCACATTGGCCATCGGATATACACAGGACGGTTATGCAAGTGTTTCTCTCACAAAGAACGTTGACGGAATGGTCTGTGTGTTCGGAGGCAATTATTCGAACAACCAGCGCATGGATATGGCCACCGTCATCGCATCCGGGATATGCTACTGTTCTCAGGAACTGGGCTGCAATACCGGCAACGTCACTCGCGGGACCGTGACCGGTTCGTTCACGGACATACCGTCTGTCCACGGCAATCTGAGTGTGTTCATTTACCTCGGCGGAGACTTCTCTGTATACGGAAAGTCGTTCCACTTCAACGGGTCGTGAGGTCATGGAGTGTCTTCGGGGATCCGGTCGGAAACATTTATTCCTTTCACCTCTGGGACTTGTTCTCATCCTGGTGATCGGTCTGCTGGTTCGGATCGCTGTAGGCACTCTGTTCACTTACGGGTACGATGTCTACCATTGGGCCTTGGTGATGTCTAATCTCTCCTCCGGGAACGGGCTGTATGGTCTCGCAGGCTACTTCTACACTCCTGTGTGGGGATATATCCTATCATTCTTCAATATGTGCCAGCAGTCCTTTTTGACCTTGGGCGACACTGCTTACAGGGTCGTCGAGGCGTTGGGATTCGAGGCTTACGATGGTTATATTTCGGCCAATACAACTTCCCTGGCGTTTGCATTCTGGATCAAACTTCCGCTGTATCTTGTGGACCTGCTGGTCGCGTACCTGATTTACAGGACCGTTCTCGACATCACCGGCGACTGCAGAAAAGCCTGTTTCGGATTCATCCTCTGGGTGTTCAATCCGCTGGTCATCTGTTCTCCTGCGGTCCAGGGCATGTTCGACAACATCACCGCACTTCTGACGATCCTTTGTTTCCTTGGTCTTAGGAAGAGAATGTATCTGCTGGCGGGGGCCATGCTGGGTCTTGCAACTTTACTGAAACTTTTCCCATTTTTCCTGTTGCCACTCGCAGTGGCGTATGTCCTCGTCAGGGAGAACCGTGATCTTCGTAGGGGCCTCGCAATGGTCCTCCGCGCCACCGTCGGATTTATTCTCGTGACGGTCATCGTCTTCATTCCGCAGCTGATTGACGGAACGATTGTTGACTGTTTCGCATTCGTATTAGAACGGGCCAGTTCCGGGGATGACAGTCTGCACAGGCTGATGAGTCTTGGTTCTGTGCTGGCATATATTCTCATCGTCATAGGTTCCTGTGTCATCGCTGTGGCATTTTACAGGACAGCCGGCAAGAATCTGGACCGGGAACTGCTGACCGCTGTACTCGTAAACCTCACTTTGGTCTTCCTCTATCCTCCGACGCCCCAGTATCTGGTGCTGTTGATACCGTTCCTTGCAGTTTACGTCAGCACGGTCAACCGCAGTTTCCTGCGTCCGCTGTTCATTATAAGCATCGCCGCCGCAGGATACATGTTGGCCAACAACTTCACCCTCCTGCTGACGTTGGCACACGACACCGGCATAATCTCCGTCGATACCGTGATCGCCCTCTCCGACAGCTTCCAACCGTTCTGGTCCGCTGTATACTACGCCTTCGGGGTGCTCCAATCCCTCGGGGTCTTCTATCTAGCCTATCTGGAATACAAGTGCAGGGTTATGCCCGTCCGCATATGGAAAAAGGTCACGCCGTCGGACAGCTGAGTTTTCTCCCCGAACCTCTTTTATATGTGGAACCAATCGTGACGTTACGCTCTATTAGAGCCGATGAATGATGACGGTGTTTTGAACACCGGAAGGAGGTAATTGAACATGGCAGTATTTGTAAAATTTGAGACCCCTAAGGAACTTTCCGACAAAGCATACTCTGTTGCTGAGATCGCCCGCGATTCGGGAAAGGTCAAGAAAGGAACCAACGAGGTCACCAAGATCATCGAGCGCGGCGAGGCGGCCCTTGTCATCATGGCCACCGATGTCGAGCCTCCGGAGATCCTTGCCCACATCCCCGCACTCTGCGACGAGAAGAACGTCCCCTACGTGTACGTTCCCTCCAAGGAAGAGCTCGGAAAGGCAATCGGACTCGAGAAGCCCACCGCATCCATCGCCATCGTCGATGTCGGAAACGGAAAGGCACAGGTTGACGAGATCGCAGCTGCAGTCAAAGACCTGAAGAACTGATTCTGAGGGATCTAAATGGTTGACACAGACAGCATCCCCTCTGAGGTCGTCGAGATCATCGGACGTACCGGAATGACGGGAGAGGCAACCCAGGTCAAGGTCCGTGTACTTGACGGACGCGACAAGGGCAGGATCATTACCAGGAACATCATGGGCCCCGTCAGGATGGGCGATGTTCTTATGCTCAGAGAGACCTCGAGAGAGGCCAGAAAGCTCGGAATGGGCAGGTGATTTCGATGGTTGAGGAGAAAAAATGTTCCTTCTGCGGAGCTATCATCGCTCCCGGATCCGGTAAAATGTACGTGAAAAAGGACGGAACCGTCCTTTACTTCGACGCGAACAAGTGCTACAAGAACATGATCCTTATGAAGAGGGTCCCCAGGACCACTCTCTGGACCGAGAAGGCACACGCTGAGAAGGACGCACGTCTCAAGGCCGCCTCCAAGACCGAGAGCAAGGAGTGATCCCGATGGCTATGGAGAAGACCTACCTTATGATCAAGCCCGACGGGGTCCAGCGCGGACTCGTCGGAGAAATCGTCTCTCGCTTCGAGAAGAAAGGACTCAAGCTCGTCGCCGCAAAGCTCATGGTGATCCCCAAGGAGACCGCCGAGAACCACTACGGTGAGCACAAGGGCAAGCCCTTCTTCCCCTCCCTCATCTCCTACATCACCTCCGGACCCGTCTTCGCGATGGTCTGGGAAGGCGAGAACGCCGTTCAGGTCTGCAGGAACATGATGGGCAAGACCAACCCGCAGGACTCCGCCCCCGGAACCATCCGTGGCGACTACTGCATGGTGACCGGACTCAACATCATCCACGGTTCCGACTCGCCTGCATCTGCGGAGAGGGAGATCGGCATCTTCTTCAAACCGGAAGAGCTCGTCGCATACACCAAAGACGCCGACAAGTGGCTCTACGAGTGAAACGACGGCCTTCTGGCCACCAAACCTTTTAAAACTTTTATCTACACTATTAAGGTGTGATGTTATATGGCGATAAGGCAACCCGTAGTCAGTGTTCTCGGTCACGTGGATCACGGTAAGACCAAACTTCTCGACAGGATCAGGGGCACGGCCGTCGGCGACAGGGAGGCCGGCGCGATCACACAGCATATCGGCGCCACGGAGGTGCCGATCGAACGTATCTATGAGATGTGCGGACCGATCATCGGCAGCAAGCGTTTCTCCGTTCCGGGACTTCTTTTCATCGACACGCCCGGACACCAGGCTTTCACCTCGCTCCGCGCGAGGGGAGGTTCGCTGGCCGATCTTGCTGTCCTTATAATCGATATCAGAGAGGGGCTGATGCCTCAGACCATCGAGTCGATCCACATCCTGAGACAGTACAAGACGCCTTTCGTCATCGCTCTGAACAAGATCGACACTATCGACGGATGGAACTCAGAAGAGAACGTCCCCTTCGTCATCTCCGAGAAGAAACAGCAGGCCCACGCCCGTGCGGCCTTCGAGGAACAGATGTACAACATCATGTCCCAGCTGTCTTCGAACGGCGTCTACGCGGACCGTTACGACCGTATAGACGATTTCACCAAGGCCGTGGCACTCATCCCGATCAGCGCGAAGACCGGAGAAGGTGTGCCCGACATCATGCTCATCCTGATCGGTCTGGCACAGCGCTTCCTGGAGGCCAGGCTGGAGAAGGAGGAAGGTCCCGGAAAGGGAACCATCCTCGAGGTCAAAGAGGTCAAGGGACTGGGTCAGACCCTTGATATGATCCTCTATTCCGGTACCATCAAGACCGGACAGACGGTCGCCATCGGAACCAACGGCGCACCGCTGGTCACCAGGGTCAAGGCCATTCTGAAACCCAAACCTCTGGACGAGATCCGCGATCCCCGCGACCGTTTCGACAGCGTGAAGGAACTTCACGCCGCCGCCGGTGTCAAGATCGCATGTCAGGACGTGACCGGCGTCATCGCCGGAGCGCCCATCCGCGTGGTCAAGAATCCCAAGGATCCGGCTGTCAAAGAGATCTCCGAGGAGACATCCATCAAGATCGAGACCGAGGAGAAGGGTATCACCATCAAGGCGGACGCCATCGGTTCTCTTGAAGCCCTCGCTTTTGAAGCAAAACTCGCCGGATTTCCCATCAGGAAATACGGTATCGGAGACATCACCCGCAGGGATGTTCTGGAGTCCTCCTACGGAAACGACACCCAGCATGTGATCCTCGGATTCAATGTCAATGTCACCAAGGATGCGGAGGCGGAGATCGCCACCCACAACATCAAGGTGCTCACCAACAATATCGTCTATGCCCTCATAGATGATTACAAACTGTGGCTCGACGAGTCCACCAGGCAGTCCGAGTCGGACAAGAGGGCAGAGTTCGCCTTCCCTGCCAAGATCACCATTCTTCCCGACCACGTGTTCAGGGTCAACAAGCCCGCTGTCGTGGGCGTCAGGGTGCTGGCAGGCAGGATACGTGTGGGAGAGAACCTTATCAGCGTCGACGGAAAGGACTGCGGAACCATCAAATCCGTGCGTGACGACGACGGAAATGTGCTGAAGGAGGGTGTCCAGGGAGAGGAGGTGTCAGTGGCCATCGACGGCGTCACCGTCGGCAGGCAGATCAATGAGAATGACATCCTTTACGTGGACATGATCGAGAGCGGATACAAGGTGGTGTCCAAGCTCGACCTCAACAGCGACGAGAAGCTTGCTTTATCCGATACTGTCGCCATCAAACGTAAAACGGAACCGTTCTGGGGAATGTGATATCCATGGATGCGAAAAAGGTCAAGACCTCGCAGGAGATCTTTGCAGAATTGTTTGTCAGGTACCCCGAGCTCGAGGTCTGCAGGAAAGACATCGAGGCGGGTTACAGGGCCCTTCTTGAATCCTATAAGAACGGAGGACAGCTGCTCATAGCCGGGAACGGCGGAAGTGCGGCCGACAGCGACCACATCTCAGGCGAGCTGACCAAATCCTTCATGTTCAAACGTGCCGTCGATCCCGCGCTTGTCTCCAAGCTCGAGGAGCTTTACGGTGAAGCGGGAAAGGAACTTGTGAAGAACCTCGAAGGAGGCCTTGCGGCCGTTCCTCTGCCGACCATGAACGCCTCCAATTCCGCCTTTGCGAACGACGTGAACTGGGAGGCTGCTTTTGCGCAGTCCGTCAACGCTCTGGGACATTGCGGAGACGTCTTCCTCGGGATCACCACTTCCGGCAATTCCGCCAACATCGTCAATGCGCTGATGGTCGCGAAGGCCAAGGGTGTCAAGACCATCGTCCTCACCGGAAAGACCGGCGGCAAGTGCAAAGGACTTGCCGACGTCTGCGTCATTGTTCCCGAGAACGAGACGTTCAAGATCCAGGAACGTCACCTCCCCATCTACCATGCGCTGTGCGCCATGGTCGAAGCGGACCTGTTCGAACCCCGCGCATAAACACTCCTGCAGAACAGGTGATTCTGTTCTGCTTTTTCAAACCCTATTTTCACACGTACTATCATTTGCATTTTTCAATGTGCCAGATGTGTAAGTTTAAATGTATTTCAATGCAGAATCTGACTTTCAAAAGTTCCAATTCCGTGTAAAATCACGGTCTAAAAAGTTCCAATTCCGTGAGTTTTTATACGCTCAGACAGATGTCTTTTCGTGGTGAACGGGAAATATTTGCGCAGGAAAGCTTATTCCAAGCTCTTTGAATGGAAAAAGGCCACGAATGGCACCCTTGCAATCCGTCTTGATGGAGCCAAACGTGTAGGTAAGACCACATTGGTAAAGGAATTTGCAAAAAACGAATACAAAAGCTACCTGTACATCGATTTTTCAACTGCAGGTAAGCAGATACGCGATATTCTGATCAGTAACGCTTTGGACTTTGACCTGTTATTCAACAAACTGTCCCAGGCATATGGAGTTCATCTTTACAGAAGGAAATCGTTGGTTGTTTTCGACGAGGTTCAGATGTTTCCGTTTGCAAGACAGATGATAAAACATTTTGTTGAGGACGGAAGGTATGACTTTATCGAGATAGGTTCATTGATAACAGTCCAATCCAACAAACAGAACATTCTCAATCCTTCTGAAGAACAGCTGATGCTGCTTTACCCATTGGATTTTGAAGAATTCCTTTGGGCAATGGGCGTCGAAGACCTTGCAGAATATCTGAACGACTGCTATAGTAACAATGTGCCAGCAGGCGGTGCGGTACACAGCAGGGCCATGGATTGGTTCCGGCAGTATATGCTGGTCGGGGGAATGCCGCAGGCGGTTCTTGAATATACCAAAGCAAGGATTTCAGTCGTACGGACGCTGTTAAAAAAGAAATTCTGTCTGTCTGGCACAATGTTATCACCGAATTCACGAAAGGATCTGAAAAGAAGGCTGAATCTGTTTTCAACAGTATCCCTTCTCAGCTCAGTAAGAAGAACAAGAAGTTCAAGATCACAGATCTCGGTGATGGGGCACGTATGCGGGAATATGAATCAGCATTCTTTTGGCTCGAAGACGGGAGGATTTCCTTGCCTTGTTTCAATGCCAACGATCCCTCGGCAACAGGTTTATCCATGTGTCTGGCACATCCGACTTTGAAGTGCTATCTGAATGACACAGGTCTTCTTGTGACCCATGCCATGCCGGACAAGAACGACATGGACAATGTCTTCTACCGTGACATTCTTCTGGATAAGCTTGGGGTGAACGAAGGTATGTTCGCCGAGAACATCGTGGCTCAGATGTTGCGTGCATCGGGCAACAGGCTGTTCTACTATTACCGCAGCGATGCGGAAAATGCCGAGAACAATATGGAGGTCGATTTCCTGGTCAGGATAGGATGCAAGATATGTCCCGTCGAAGTGAAATCCTCCTCTTCGGATTCGATCTCTTCACTGAAGAAGTTCCACAAGAAGTTCCCGAACACAGGTCAGCCGATCATACTCTATTTAGGAGATGTGAATGTGAAGGACGGCATACTTTACCTTCCGCTGTACATGGCGATGTTCCTCTGAACTGAATTCAACAGTGCCAGATACCGGGATTCACGAAGATCCGGACGATTTCGGATGTTCTCCTTCTCTTAATACTATAAAGAGCGACCCCTCTTTTTCCGCGATACCTTTAAAAATGATTTACTAATAGCCACGCCTACAGGTGTTCAAATGGCAGTAGAATTCAAAGCTATTGTAAACGATGTGAAGACCGGTAAATCGTACAACGTTACCGTGTCCGGCCACCACGCGAACTCCCTGGATGGAAAGAACATCGGGGAGATCGTAGACGGAATTTTCGTAGGACTTCCCGGTTATAAGGTAAAGATCACCGGCGGATCCGACAAGAACGGAACCCCCATGAGGAAGGACCTTCCCGGAAAGAAGAGGGTCAGCCTCCTTCTCTCTGACGGTCTCGGATTCCACGAGAAGTACCACGGAGAGAGGAAGAGGGTCGCAGCACGCGGTTCCGCTATCTCTTCTGAGATCGTTCAGGTCAACATGGCCATCGCAGAGTATGGCCCCAAACCCATCGAAGAGCTCCTCAACGGTGGCGAGGAGAAGGCGGAATGAAAGTACCGAAGCAGCCCGAGATCAATATCGGGATGATCGGTCACGTCGACCACGGAAAGACCACCCTCACCAAGGCGCTTTCCGGCGAGTGGACCGACCGTCACTCCGAGGAGGTCAAGAGAGGTATCTCCATCAGACTCGGGTACGCTGATGTGGCGTTCTACAAGTGTCCCAACTGTGAGGGCACTGCCGCATTCTGCACGGCGAAGAAATGTCCCAGATGCGGTGCGGAGACCGAATTCCTCCGTGCCGTGTCTTTCGTTGACGCCCCCGGGCACGAGACCCTGATGGCAACTATGCTGTCGGGTGCCGCGCTCATGGACGGCGCACTTCTTCTCGTGGCGGCCAACGAACATTGCCCCCAGCCTCAGACGAAAGAGCACTTGATGGCCCTTTCGATCATCGGCATCGACAAGATTGTCATCGTTCAGAACAAGATCGATATCGTCACCCGCGAACAGGCCCTTCAGAACTACAAGGAGATCAAGGAGTTCGTCAAAGGCACCGTTGCCGAGAACGCGCCCATCATCCCTGTTTCCGCCAACCGCGGTGTCAACATCGACCTTCTGATCGAAGCTATCGAGAACACGATCGTCGCGAACGTCAAGAGGGATGCGGACGCAGACCCCATCATGCACGTCGCCCGTTCCTTCGATATCAACGCCCCCGGTACCACCCCCGAGAAGCTCCGCGGAGGAGTCATCGGCGGTTCCCTTATGCAGGGTAAGCTGAAGATCGGAGACGAGATCGAGGTCGTTCCCGGAAGGCGCGTCGAGGTCGCTGGAAAAGTGACCTACGAGAGGATCACCGCAAAGGTCATCTCCCTCAACGCCGGAGACCGCAATGTCAAAGAGGTCCTCCCCGGAGGACTCATCGCCATCGGTACCGAACTGGACCCGTCCGTCACCAAATCAGACGGTCTGACCGGAAGGGTCGTAGGTATTCCCGGAAAGCTTCCCGCCGTCGTGAGTTCGTTCAAGATGAAGACCGTTCTTCTGGACCGTGTCGTCGGTTCTTCCGCCGACCTCCGTGTCGATGACATCAAGAGCAGCGAACCGCTGATGCTCAGCGTCGGTACCGCCACAACCGTCGGTGTCGTCAAGAGCGCACGCGAAGGCTATGCCGATGTCGTCCTAAAGCTCCCGGTGTGCATTCTGCCCGGACAGAGGGTCGCCATCTCAAGAAGGATCTCCAACAAGTGGAGACTCATCGGATACGGTATCATCGACCAGTGACTGCATGCAGACGGTCGTTTTAGACACAAACGCATTACTGATGCCCTTCGAGATCGGTCTCAACATCGATCTCGAGGTCCGCAATATTTTGGGGGATGTCAGATTCGTCGTCCCCGGACCTCTTGTCGGAGAGCTCAAGCATCTTGAATCCAGGCACGCAAAGGCCGCTCTGGCACTTGCCCGCAGCAGGGAGATTGTCCCCTGTGAAGCCCACGGTGACGATTCGGTGCTGGAGGTCGCACTGCGTGAGAACGCATATGTCCTCACCAACGATAAGGAACTGCGCCGCAGGGCCAGGAAACTCGGTATTCCGCTTATTTATCTCCGTTCCGGAACACATCTGATCCTGGAACAGTGACCTCACCCCAACGTCTTTAATTGAGTCGGGTATCCGTAGGATAATGACGGATCGTTGCTTGCTGGGTCTTTATTCTGTCATCGTAGGATTGACGGTATTGGCATCCGCCTTACGGTCGGATTGGATGGCGGTACTGGCAGGTCTGTTCTCCGTTCCGGTCGTTTATGTTTACTCACAGAAAGGGTTCGGGTTTCCGCACAGGTCGTTTTGTCTGACGACCGCTCTGTTTTTCGTGTATCTAGCGGTCTCCGTGTTCGATCTGACATGCGGTCTTCCGGACGCTTCCGTCCGCGGAATTCAGTATGCCTGGGTCTTTGAACTTTTCGTGATGTTCGTGATCGTTTTCATCTTCGGTTTCCTCGTTGCCCTGCTGATCGACAGGTGCACCCCTTCGAAGATGTCCTTCAGGTGGATGCTGCTGGTACCCATCGTGTTGACGATCGCATTCTCGGCGATCGACCTGTTCTCACTGGGATTCCACCTCTGGTACACCGGCGCGCCGTTCGGATATGACGATATCGATACCTACGGATGGGAGATCAACGTCTCTCTGATGGTCCCTTCCACATGCGCGATAATCGTCGCATTGGCTGCGTCACTGGTGGGGCGCGTTTTCCTTAAAGGTCAGACCAAAGAATCCCTTCTCAGGGAGGTGTGAATCTGGATAAACAACGGCAGGCCCTGATCATGAGTGCATTCTGGGCCGTTCTGCTGCTGGTCATGTGTTACATCTCGCTTAGCGAGGATCTCATCGCCGGGTATGAGCTCAACACCTGTCTGTTCTGCGCGGCGTTCTGTTTCGTCCCGTATCTGTTCTACCGTTTCAGGGTGCTGAAACTTCCGATAGGATTCCTGGTCCTCATCCACCTTGCGATATTCCTGCATGCTACGGGCGTGCTGTTCTTCGCCTACGATTTCATCCAGATCTACGACAACGTCACCCACACATTCTCATCGATCGTGGTGAGCGCATGCGTGATCCTCACCCTGTTCACACTTCAGAGATACAACTCGGACATTCATATGACCCAGAAGTTCTGTTCTGTGCTGACGCTGCTGATCATGATGTCCTTCGGGATTATTTGGGAGGAGTTCGAGTACCTCATCGATCTCGCCTACGGGACGCAGATGCAGTACTGCCCCTGGGACACCGTGAGGGACATGATCTGCAACACCCTCGGTTCCATGATATGTTCCGTGGGAATGTATCTTTACATGAGGAACAGGTCGATCGAAGAGTTCATCGATTCCATTGAACTACATCCTTTCCTGCAGTCGTTCCTCAGAGAGAAAATGGGCGATGAGGAACACTGAACTCCAGTAGTTCTTTTATCATATCCCGGTTTGACCGATAGTATGTATTTCAGCGGACTCCTGGTCGGTGTCGTGGCATTCCTGCTGATCGGTGTGTTCCACGTCGTGGTAATCAAAGGCGAATATCATTTCGGAAAGAGGATATGGCCTCTGTTCGCGGTAATCGGTGTCATTTCGGTCGTAGCATCTCTGTTCATTGAAGATATCACGGTCGGTGTGCTGGTGGCGGTGTTCGGCATCACCTGTATCTGGACCATCAAAGAACTGTTCGAACAGGAAGAACGTGTGAAAAAAGGCTGGTTCCCAGAGAATCCGAAACGTAAGAAATGAGTTTGGTTCCAGGGGCGGTTATGCCCCCGGATGGGATCACTCGACGACCTCGGCCTTGACGATGACGACGTCCTTGAGGGGCTTGTCGTTGGGGTCGGTGGTGACGTGCTGGATCTTGTCGACGATGTCCATTCCCTCGATGACCTCTCCGAAGACGGGGTGTGCGTAGGGGGTGCTGGGGTTCTCTTTGTCGAGATATCCGTTGTCGTTGGTGTTGATGAAGAACTGGCTTCCTCCGGAGTGGGGACGGCCGGTGTTGGCCATGGAAACGAAACCGGGCTGGTTGGAGTGGCCTTTGCCGAATTCATCATCGATGGTGTACCCGGGTCCGCCCATACCGGTACCGGTGGGGTCGCCACCCTGGATCATGAAGTCGCAGATGACCCTGTGGAAGATGGTTCCGTCGTAGAATCCGGATTTCGCGAGTTTTACGAAATTTCCGGTGGTGATGGGCATATCCTCATGCATTTTGATGGTGATATCTCCCATGTTCGTGTGAAGAATGACATTGGTCATGCCGTGCCAATCGGTAACTGACTATTTAACGGGAATGGGGCGGGAAATGGTTTGGGAGATGTGGCTGAGTTTACAAATCTCTTTAATACAGGATTGGTGTTTAACAATCAGTGGCATTCAGTGCCAGGTGTTCGAAATGGAGAAACTCAAACTTTCCACAAACGCAAAGATCGCGACCATTATGGTCGTCGCCGTCGCATTGGTCATGGTCGTTTCCTGGCTCATCGGACCTGCGTCGAACTAAACTTCCAATCTCTGATCTTCAGAGTGTTTCTCTGATCAGACCGGTTGCCCGGTCTGAATTCAGAGCAGATATCCTTCTTCAATCTCGCCGATATACATTATCGAGCGGTTTCCGTCGGGATTCTTCTCGTCATCGATGTTCTTCTCGATGAAGTGCTCCCTGACGATGGGTGCGGCGTACATGTTCCTGCAGATGAGGACGAGTCTTCCTTCCTTGAAGGTGGGCTGACCGTTCACTTCGATGGAGGTGAGGCCTGCGGTCTTGATCTTGTCGGGTTCGTCGCGTCCGGAGTGGCTGCCGAGGTAGCTCAGTTCGGTCTTGTGGCCGTCGAAGAAGGTCAAGGTGAAGCGGTTGCTCTCCTCGATGAATTCGTTGGTGTATCTGCTGGGTCTTATGAAGATGAATGCGGATTTCCTTCCCCAGAGGCTGCCGAGGGCACCCCAGCTGGCGAGGAGGGTGTTCACTTTTCCGTCCGCCTGAGCGGTCACAAGCATCCATTCGGTCTGGATGTCGTTGACGGCGTCCACGTATTTTCCCAATTCAGAGAGATCAATCTTCTGCATACTGGGACATTATGCTGCAGGTATTTGGATATCAGCCAATGTTGACCTGGTATCCGTGCTGCTCAAGGACCTTTGCGGCGCGTCTGACCTCGTTTTCGTCGTGGAGTTCCACACGTAGGGAACCGGTCTCGAACTCGCGGTTGTGGATGATGCCGACGTTCTTGATGTTGATCCTGTTGGAAGCGAGAATGGTCGTGACAATGGCCAAAGCTCCGGGTTCGTCGGGAATCTCGATGTGGATCGCATTGGCGGTCTTGATGGGTCCGCTCGACGTGTCGATGAACGATTCCCTGTATCTTCTGGCGGAATCGAACTGACCGAAAAGGCCGTCTGGGTCATGTGCGACGATCGATTTCTTCATGTCGTTGAGAAGACCGATGTAATCATCCAGGAGCGAACAGATGTTCTCGGAATTGGTGAGGCAGATCTGTTTCCACATGTCCGCGGAAGAGGAGGAGATCCTCGTGATGTCCTTGAATCCTCCCGCGGCGATCATCTTCATTTCTTCGTTCGGACCGTCTTTTTCCCTGACGAGGTTCACCAATGATGCTGAAATTACATGCGGGACATGGCTCACTGCTGCGGTGATGAAGTCGTGGCGGTCGGGGGACATGTCTATCGGGATGGCCCCCATGGACGAGACCAGACCGCGGTAGGCGGAGATCTGTTCCGGAGTGTTTGATTCCGTGCGGGTGATGATGTAGTATGCGTTCTCCAGCAGTTTCGATTTGGAATTGGCGTATCCGCTGCGTTCACTTCCCGCCATCGGGTGTCCGCCGACGAATCTCTTCTCAAGACCCAGATCCCTGATCTTCTGATGGATGGGGGATTTGACGCTGCCGATGTCGGTGAGGATCGTTTTTTCTCCTAGGAATGGGGCGACCGCTCCTGCATTTGCTGCGTTGGCTTCCACTCCGGCACAGAGGAAGATGAAATCGCAGGCGGAGAACTGCGAATCGATGCCTGATGACACGACATCTACGACACCGTCCTTATATGCCTGGGACAGTGAATCCTTGTCGGGATCGAATGCGATGATCTTGGTCTCGGGGACCCTCTCTTTCAGAGCACGCGCGATGGAACCTCCGATGAGTCCCAGTCCGAGAAATCCGACGGTGTACTGTGTCATTGATTAGCACGGATGGTTACGTGGGTTATAACCGTTTTCAAAAGGGAGGCAGGGCCCGGAGGCCCGAATGTTTCACTGAGCGGTCCTGCCGAGTTCGCGGCAGAGCTCAAGACCTGCGGCATCGGGGGCGAGGTTGACCATGAGTCCCTCTCCGTTGATGCAGGTGGCGCCGGCGGAAGTGATGCGGTCCGCCCAGTCGCGGAGCCACTGTCCGTCTCCCCAGTCATAGGAACCGAAGATGGCGATCTTCTTTCCGGCGATCTTTCCTTCGATGGAGGTGAAGAAGTCCTCCATGGGGTCGTCGAGGACCTCGTCGCCCATTGCGGGGCTGCCGAGGATGAGAACGTCGCTTGAAAGGACCGCGTCCGCGTCGGCTGTGTCGCCTGTTGCATAGATCACGGATGCGCCTGCGGATTCGGCACCTTCTTTGATGGCCTCTGCCATCATTTCGGTGTTCCCGGTCGTGCTAGAATAAACGATTGCTTTCTGGATAACTATTCCTCCGATCCTATTGGATATTTAGGAATAATTAAATTTATAAATAAAGTTTAGCCTAGCTTAAATCAATAACAACCTTAAATCGCCGGCTCTACCAGCTCGACCTTTCCGGTACGGATATCGTACAATGCACCCACGCACACAAGATCGGAGATGTTCGAGAAACACTGGTCGAGTTCCGAGACACTGTTAAGGATGTTGATCTTGCATGCCGCGATGGGGTCCGATTCATTTCCGATGGCGGAGGCGATCTTCCTGGTGAAGGTTCCTGAATACCTGCCGTGCTCGTTCTCGAGGGTTGCCGCGACGGCTCCGCAGTGGGTATGTCCCAGCACCATCACGAAATGACATTTGAGGTGCTCCATGGCGTATTCGATGCAACCGAGCGTGGTGTCGTCCACCGTGTTGCCTGCGGTACGAATCACGAAAAGATCTCCGATACCTGCCGAGAATATCGCTTCGGGGATGACCCTCGAATCTGAACATGTGACAATGACCGCGTACGGGCGCTGTCTGTTCTCGGTCTCCAGCCTGCGGGCCTCGGACATATCTCCGCATGAACCCCTTTCGAGGTAGCGTCTGTTGCCTGCCATCAGTTTTTCAAGAGGGTTCTCGGTGTGTCCACTCATAGGCATCCTTCTGCGACAGAGGAATGCCATCATCGTTTATGATTGTTGAGTGGGAGTAAAAAATGCCTGCCCGACCTTTGCGGATCGGACAGGAAAGGTTTAGAGCAAACGGATGTAGGTTCGTCGCTTAGTTCTTTTTCGCAGCCTGTTTGCCAGTCGCTTCTGCGCCTGCGTTGGCGTTCTTCGACTGAGCAGCAGCACGGCGCTCTTTAGCGTGTTTGCCCATGAATGTGTCTATGCTCGTCGTATATAAACGACATTCATTTCCACCGCATGTTTTGTAACTTGGAAAAACCGGAGGTCCGCCAAATACTGTCTTCGATAGTTGCAGAAAAGCAGTGAACATTCGAAAAGAATCTGCGATTTCCGTAGTTTCTGCAGATCCTTATAATATTTCGGGCGTTTTTTTGAGGTTACCTTTGCGGCGGATCCGTGTTCTTCTGTCAAATATCCGTTAAGTTGGACAATATTGCATGTTTTTGTAGACGTTACGATTTTTGCGGACATAGTATATAGTCAGAGGGCTTCACCCGTGCATGGACGCTAGCAGTGATGCAGTAATCGACGTCCGCAGTCTTACCAAACAGTACGGGAGTTTTACTGCTCTCGACCACCTTGATATGGCTGTAGGGAAGGGAGAGTTCATGGGGCTTCTGGGACCCAACGGTGCCGGAAAGTCCACCACCCTCAAATCGATGACAGGACTTGTGCGTCCGACCTCAGGAAATGTGTTTATCAACGGGGTCGACGCCGTAAACCACAGAGAAGCAATGAAACACGTCGGGTGTGTCATCGAGACCCCCGAGTGTTATTCGGATTTCACGCCCGGTGAGATGCTGGCATATGTCGGCGCCGTGCACGGGATGAAGAAGGACGATATCGCAGAGAACGCACGTGCGATCCTCGACGAGGTACGTATGTGGGAATGGAGGAACAAGAAGATCGGGCAGTTCTCCAAGGGTATGAGGCAGAGGGTCGCCATTGCGGCCGCTCTTCTTCCGAATCCCGATGTGATCATCCTCGACGAGCCCACCTCCGGATTGGATCCGAGGGGTATGGTCGAGATCAGGGCGATCCTCAACGGTCTGAAGAACAGGGGACTCACCCTCCTCATCAGCACCCACATCCTCAGCGAGGTTTCTGAGATGTGCACCTCGATGACCATGATCAACCGCGGGAAGAAGATAATCTCAGGAAATGTTTCGGAACTTCTTCACAACCTCTCTGCGGATTCCAAAGAGGTTTCTATTGAACTGCGCACCATCGGAGAGATGGGCGCCCAGTTCTGTTCCGACCTCGGGGCCATGGCCGGTGTGACAGATATCGACCGTATGGGTCCCAGGTCCATCCGTTTCAAGTTCACCGGAACCGATGAACAGCAGGCGGACATCGCCGACCTTGTTCAGTCGTACAAGCTCAGGATGCTCTGCATGAACGAGACCGGTGCCGATCTCGAATCGCTGTACATGCAGCTCACCGCAGGAGACGAGGTGAACATCAAATGAAGCTGCCTTCTTTCGACAAGGACCTGCTTCCTTTCAAGAAAAAGAAGAAGGAAGTGGAAACTCCTGTAGAATCCGCCGAGGCGGAATCTGCGGGCCTCGAATATCCCGAAGACACGCCTTTGGTGCAGGGAACCCCCGTCGATCCGGAGAAACTCCGCGGTCCGTTCGACCTTCCGAGCCTGTTCCTTCAGTACAAGGCCTGTTACATGGTGCAGATGAAGAGGTTCTCCAAGAGCAAGGTGGCCGTCATGCTGCCGATCCTCATCATTCTGATCCCCGTGATGGCGTATCTGTTCAACGCGAAGGCGATCGCCATCTTCGGAAGCGGGATCACTAACCAGGGCATGTGCATCTGCCTTCTCCTGCTGCCGTTGATGAGCATGTTCCTTTCGGCACTGCTCTGCGGTACGATGCTTCCTTCCGAATACAGGGAACGTACCGTTTACCTGTCATTACCTCTTCCGATGCCGCGTTCCGCGTTCTACTTTGGCAAGTTCCTGGCAGGTCTGACCCTTTCCTTCGGAACCGTTCTGGGTGCCTACGGAGTGGCGATCCTCATTTCGCTTTCGCAGACCTCCGGTGCGGAGACATACATGATGCCCATTCTGAAATCATTGGGTCTGGCACTGTGCGGATGCTTCTTCTTCTGCGCCCTGACTTACGGAATGAGTGCCAAGGCGAAACGCAGTTCGACCATGAAGGCGTTCATCCTGATGTTTATCGTGGTGCCGATCGTGGCGGTCATCGTCCCCTACCTTTCGGACTATCTTCCGAAAGGGCTTGTGGATTTCCTCAGTGCGGTCGTACATTCGCTCCCGGTGTTCCTGCCCGATATCTCGATCTACACCCTCGGGTCCCCCAGCCTTTGCACGCTGATGCCTGGGTCTGTTGCGGGATTCATGAGTGACATGATGATGATGCCTTTCGCTTACGGCAGCACATCCAGTATGGTGGTCCTCGCCATCGTGCTCGGGTGCTGTGCGCTTGCGGGCGGATATAACAAGATCAAAAGGAGGGATATGTGATGGAGATGAAGGACAATATCGCTATTGCCACTCTGGTCGTGGCATTGGTGGCACTTGTGGCCGTGGGTGTCCTCGGATCAGAGGATTCGTCCGGATCAGATGCCCGCAATGTGGAGGTGTCTCTTGCAGGACATTATTATGCCAGCGACGTTAAAATTGCGTATGAGGACCCGAACAGTGGGTATACCTATACCTGGTCCTCATATGACAGGTCTACTGCGAGATTTTTGTTCCTTGAGGGGGACGACAGAGAAGCAGGAGAACAGGCGATCATCAAATGTCTCTACAACAACGATCGGAGCGGATTCGTATCGGATCCGGTCGATGGCCAGGAGTATTACGTCTATTACTCCTACTATAGTCAGGGTTCTTCGGCGCCGGAGTACAACGGCCATGAACTCAAACTGTATTCTTACAATGAGGACAAAAAGATCTATCTTTCTGCAGGGACCCACGACATTAAGCAGGCGAACTCCTCAAACACCCTCTATCTCTGTCCCGAGTTAGATGTCTACTGTGAAGGAAAGATCGAACTTTACTCATATAGTGCCAAGACGGTGACCCTTGCTGTCGGCGGTTATTACTATGTCATAGCCCCCTGGTCGACATCCGGTTTCACTGATGCCAAGACCGCTTTGAACATAACAAACTACTCCGATAATGCCGCACAGAAGAAATCCGACGTATCTGGCACTGTGGATCTGACCTCAGACAATGTCTGGGTGACCAAAGAGGTAAAAGGCAGAGGGCAGACCGACTATACAGGTCAGGCGGTCTTCTTTGTCAAAGGCAGTGATAAGGCGAAGGAGTTCTACGATGAGTATGTCTCCAAGAACAAGTATTACTCCGAATGGCCCAGCGGCACGTATCTGGAATCCGGCAAGACCTATGTGGAATACCGTCTGTATGAGGGAATATACACCGAGCGTCAGTCGGAATATACGATCTGCAACGACAATGTCTGCAAGATGTATATCGAGTACGGAAACGAACTGAAATTCGTGCCGAAATTCACCGAAAGCGACTATTCTGTTTATCTTGCAGTGGACACCAGCATCTACCGTCTCGACAGTCTGACGGAGTACACCTACAAGCCTGACAAGACCGGTTATGTGTACCTGTATCTGGTTTCTCAAAAAGATGGCGATTGTATGGGCGGGACCATCGGTCTCGACGTTTCCGGAGCAGTGGCGAAGGACGACAACGCCGTGATTCCCGCGGTGATCTGTCTGGTGCTGTTCGCACTGGCGATCGCTGTCGTCGTGATCTCGATACAGAAACCCAAGTGGGCAGTCTGCAAGACCGAGTGATAAACCCTTTACTGCCTCGGAACGAGGCAGGACCCCCTATAATTTTTGGATCAGAGCCTGAATAAACGTTCCGATACTGTGTCGAAAATCGCGGAAAACAGCGGAACATACAGCGATTTCAAGTGAGAATAACAAGATGGCGGGCCTGAAGGGATTCGAACCCTTGGCCGTTCGATTAAGAGTCGAACGCTCTACCTAGCTGAGCTACAGGCCCCGATTTAAAGCGTCTATCGTATCATCATTAATAAAACTATGCCTGGGCACCGCATTCTTTACCAAGCCAAAAGTATCAATATACGCAGGGCATTTCAATACTGATGAGCCAGTTAAGGGTTAGGGATTTGATGACCACCCAGGTCATAACAGTGAGGCCTACGGACACGGTCAGGCAGGCAGTTATCAGAATGGCGGTCGACAATGTTTCCGGTGCGCCTGTGGTCGACAACAGGAATCATGTTCTCGGTATGCTCAGTCAGACCGATATTCTGAAACTGATCCTGAAGTACCAGGAAAAGCTCGATGCCAAAGACGAGGGCCACCTTCTCAATTCGCCCCTCGACGTCTCCACGGCATCCGAGGCCCTTGACAACGCCAACCATGAGATCTCCGACGTGAAGGTCCAGGACATCATGGTCCACTGCACCCTCAGCACCACTCCCGATGCGGAGATCATCGAGGCCCTTCAGGCCATGATGAAGCTCAACGTCGGACGTCTTCCCGTGCTCGAGCAGGGCGTTCTGGTAGGAACCATTTCCCGTTCGGATATCATCTTCTACATCTACAAGAAGAAAATCTGATGTTAGAAGTCCACATCCTCGCCAGCGGAAGCGACGGTAACTGTACGGTCATTCAGTACGATGACGAGGCGATCATGATCGACGCCGGCATCAGCTGTGCCCGTGCCCGTAAGCTGATGGATCTGGAGGGTGTGGACGAACACTGCATCAAGGCCCTTATGGTCACGCACGAACATGCGGACCACATCCAGGGCGTGGGTCCCATCTCCCGCAAGATGAACCTTCCGGTCTACTGCAATCCCGCCACCATCGGTTCCTTCAATCCCGGCAATGTGGATTATCACATGACCCAGACCCTTCAGGAGTTCCAGGTGGGGAATTTCAACATTACCCCTCTTCCGACATTGCATGATGCCGCAGACCCCTGTGCGTACACCGTGACCGCAGGTGATTCCAGGGTGTTGATAGCCACCGATACCGGAAAATTCACCGCTCCCCTCAGGGACGCCCTTCAGAAGTCGGATTTCGCCATTGTGGAGGCGAACTACGACAACAAGATGCTCATCGAGGGACCTTATCCCGAACCTCTCAAGAGGCGTATAGCCGGAACCTATGGGCATATGTGCAATCTCGATTCTGCGAAGGAGATCAAGGATACGGCGGTAAATCCCGACCGCAAGATCTTCCTGGGACATCTGAGCAAACACAACAATACTCCCGACATCGCCCGCGACACCGTTGCAGAGTGCACAGGGATCAAAAGGTTCAAGATAGACTGTCTCGAATTCTTCGGGGACACCCGTACCGTGACGGTCTCAAGGTGAGATCGAGACCTTAAGTGCCAGATTGCGGTTCAGAAGGACATTCGCGAACAGCTCAGGCAGGCGTACCAGGTCTTCTTTGCGGAGATCGTAGTTCCTGTCCGGACCGGCGATTGTCGGCAGATCGGCGAGGATCCTGACCAGCATGAGTTTTCCGTCATCGGCAGTCTGTTCAGGTTCCGGAACCTGAGGTTCGGCGGGTTTTTCCGAAGGGGCGAAGAATCCTTTCTGCATGGCGGAATCTAAAGCATCATCGGGGATCTCCATGTCCACATCCGGTTCGTCGAGGTCGGGGTTGTGGTCGATCATCACGATACCGTCCTCCGGGACCGTGTCGATCTGAACCTCCATGGAACCGTTCAGAGGTTCCTCGTCCGGATCGTCCATGATAGGTTCCGGCTCGGGGATGACCTGCCTTGCAGGTGCAACAGGTTTCACCGGGGGGGCGGACACGTCCGGGATACGGTATGACGCGCTTCCGCAGAGCCTGTTGATGACGGAGCTGTGCTCCTGGGATGCGAGGAGGATCTTGTCGTAGTATTCCTTCTCCTCCTTGGTCAGGCTGTCGACCTTGTTGTCCGCCCTGTCGGCACCCCTCAGCGCCATCTTGCAGATCTTGTCCATACGGATGTTGACGATGTCCTTGAAAAGACGCTTGGTGCGGATGATCAGGTTGCTGACGTTCTCGCTCCTTATTGACTCTGGGTCTTTGCGGAGTTCCTCGTCGCATTCCATCCTCTGGGCCTTGAAAAGTTCGGCCGTGGCGACATAGAGGTCCGCACGGACACCGTCCCATAACTGGGTCGAGCTCTTCTCTCTGCGATACACTTCGCGAAGATACTCGAATGTCATTCCGGTGTCAGGGTCGCCCATGTTGTCGGGTAGCGGACCTACCTATAAACAATCTCCGCAGACTGTGTCGGAATATGACCGTCAGGATATTCTATCGGGAACCGCATGTGTGAAACATGGATATATCGGATGTCAGCCGCAGCACAGGGTCCGGATTGGAGCTGGACCTGACCGTGTCCCCGAGGTCCTCCCGTTCCGGGGTGGAGGGGATAGATCCCTGGCGGAAGAGGCTGATAATCCGCGTGAAGGCACCACCGCTCGACGGACGTGCCAACAAGGAGGTCGAGGACGTTATCAGAGAGATCACGGGATGCAAGACCCAGGTGGTGTCCGGACAGACCTCGAGACAGAAGACCGTGCTCATAGCGGGGGGCCCGGAGGAGATATGCGCCAGACTTGCAGCACATATATGACCGACGCCGAGAGGCTGGAGGAGATCTATGAACTGCTCTCCGAACTCGATGAACTCAGCAAAGACCACATTCTGCTCATCGAAGGGAAGAAGGACCGCCGGGCGCTGACCGCATTGGGGGTGTCGGGCGATATGTTCCAGATACAGTCCGACGGGGGACCTGTCAAGGCGGCGGAGTACGTCGAGGAACACGGTGGGAAATGCATCGTCCTCACCGACTGGGACGACAGGGGCGACATGTTGGCCGACAGACTTTGTGAGATGCTCGACGACCATGCCGTCGTGGACACCCACATCAGAAGAGGGCTGAGGCGGTTATGCTCCTCGTACATCAAGGATATGGAGTCTCTGGATTCCCTGGTTGCCCGTTTGCGGACATAAGGTATATTTCAGTTATCGTCATATTCTGCTCCGGATGAAAGGGAAGTTCATAGTCATCGAGGGTATCGACGGTTCCGGAAAGACCACATTGGTCCGCAGGCTCGTCGATAAGATCGGTAACGCCGTTCCCACCTTCGAACCTACGAACGGACAGATAGGTTCCATCCTGAGGTCCGGTTCGTTGGGGAATGTCCCTCCTGCGGCGGAAGCGCTTCTTTTTGCGGCCGACCGTGCCATCCATACGGAAGAGATTAAGAAGATCCTCGATTCCGGACGCTGGGTCATTTGCGACAGATACCTCGGATCGACCGTGGCGTATCAGTCCGCGGCGCTCGGAGAGGAAGCGGACATCGATTGGCTTCTGGACATTCAGAAGAGGTCCGTGATAAGGCCCGATGCTACTTTCCTTTTGGATCTGGATCCTGAGGTCAGTATGGGCCGGGTCGGTTCCAGGGGCGAGGAGCTCAGCCGTTTCGAGAAAACCGATTATCTGAAGAAGGTCAGGTCGGCCTATCTGGAGCTGGCGAAGACCTTGGATTATCATATCATTGATGCAGAACAGGGCCCGGACACGGTCTACGGAGCTGTTCTGGAAATATTGGAGAAGAAGGGATTGTATGCATCCGTCTGAAGAGATTTATTGTGAGAAAAGCAACAGAATGTCCGGAAAGACCATCGTCCTCGGTATCACCGGAAGTATCGCGGCGGTCGAATGTTTCCATCTGATCCGTGAGCTTGTCCGCAACGGCGCAAAGGTCATTCCTGTCATGTCCCAGGCGGCCGTGAAACTGGTCGCTCTCGATGCGATCGAATTCGCATCAGGCATCAAACCCATCACCGAGATCGGCGGTCAGACTGAGCACATCAAGTACCTCGGAGACAGCTCCGACGCAGACCTGTTCCTTATCTATCCTGCGACCGCAAACACCATCTCGAAGATCGCCAACGGCATCGACGACACCCCGGTGACCACCATGGCCACCGTCGCTCTCGGGGGAGGAGTTCCGATGGCGGTCGCCCCCGCCATGCACGGATCCATGCTCAACAACCCTGCCGTCGATGCCAATCTGAAGACCCTCCGCTCCTGGGGCGTCAACGTCATCGGCCCGTACATGAAGGACGGACGTGCAAAGGTCGCCTCCGTCAACGAGGTCGTCGCATGGGCCACTAGGCTTCTGTCGAGGGACGATCTCATCGGAAAGAAGATCCTTGTCATCGGAGGACGCAGTGAGGAGCCTCTCGACTCAATGAGACTCATCACCAACCGTTCCACCGGAATGATGGCCGTCGCACTGGCACAGAGGGCGTTCGAACGTGGTGCTGAAGTGGACCTGTGGATGGGCGGATGCAACACCGTGCTTCCCGAATATCTCCATGTGCGCAGGTACGCTTCCGTCAGCGACCTCATCGCCATGTTGGACGATGTGAAACACGATGTGGTCATAGTGCCAGCAGCCCTGGCGGACTTCACCCCCGAGAACACCTTCGAAGGCAAGATCCCCAGCGACAAGGGATTCGATATGCTTCTCAAACCTGTCCCCAAGGTCCTGCCAATGCTGCGTGAGAGGTGCGACATGGTCATCGGTTATAAGGCCGAGTCCGGTCTGCCCCGCAACGACCTCGTCGCCAGGGCGAGGACGCGCCTCGAACAGTTCAACCTCGCTGCGGTCATCGCCAATGACATCGACTCCGCCGGAAAGACCTCCGCATCCATGCTTCTGGTCACCAGGGACAAGGTCACCGACATCTCCGGCACCAAACCCGCGATCTCCGAGGAGATCCTCAACTTCGTTTCAGAGAAGATCTGAATGGTCCGTGCATTCTGCCCCGGTCACATAACCTGTTTCTTCTCCCCTGCGGGGGATGTGCAGGGAGACCTCCTTGCGAGGGGGTCGATCGGGGTGGGCATCAGGACCTCGCTCGGGTCCTTCGTGGAGGTCACCGAGCGTTCCGACGACAAGGTCCGCATAATCATCGACGGTGAGCCGTCCAAGGCCCCTGTCACCCACCATGTGTTTTCGGAGATGGCCCCCGGCAGAGGATTCGATGTGATCGTTGAAGGGCAGCTTCCGAGCGGTGAGGGATTCGGTATGAGTGCAGCGGGCGCGATAGCCGCGGCACTGTGTCTCTCCGACTTTCTGGGTCTTTCAGAATCCAAGGCGTTCGAGACCGCCCATAAGGCGGATATACTCGGAGGCGGAGGTCTGGGGGATGTGGCCGCATTGACCTGTCTGGCACATCAGCCGGTCCGTATGAAGGAAGGGATCCCCCCTCTGGGTCATGTTGTCGGAACGGATGTTAGGTTCGACGATCTGACCCTTGCGGTACTGGGTCCGAAGATGAACACCGGGAACGTGTTAAGCGATCCGGAGGTCCGTAATCTCATTTTCATGGCAGGTTCCTCCGCGGTCGTGGAATATATGAAAGAACCCTCTCTGGAACGTCTGTTCGAGATATCGAACAGGTTCTCTTTGAAGACCGGACTTGAGAGTCCGGATGTGTCCGAGGCCATCCTGCGCCTTCGCAGAGAAGGTTACAAAGCAGGCATGTGCATGCTCGGGAACAGCATCTTCACCGATGCTCCGTCAGACCTCGTTTTTGATCGTCTGGGTCTTTCGGACGGAGTGTATTCCTGCAGCTCTACGGACGGGTCTCCGGGACTCATTCGTAAAGCGTGAAAAGCTGATCGTCCCCGCCGACGTCGAACAGTCCGATCCTGGCCCCGCAGTCGAGCCATCCGTGGGCGTAGTTCACCGATGCGAAGGCCGTGACGAAATCTCCGATCTCCCTGAAGTGTTTGGCATCGTTGTAGTAGGCGGTGGCCATCTCGAGGAAACTGTCGGCCAGCCTTTTTCCGAACGAACGGTCAGGGGTGGCGATCTTGAGCTTGTCCAATGCCTTCTTGGTAATACCCAGATACCGGTCGATCTTCTCTTCGGTGATGACATTCTGCTGCATACCACCCCATCGGACATCTTCGATATATGCCCTGTCTTCGGAATGCGGTCATTTTATGCCCCCTCTTAATCGCAGGATATAATAGAATGAACGCGAATGGGCCCCGTATGAAAGTCATCGGCGGTTCCGCATCAACGGGCCTGGCAAAAGAGCTTGCCGGAGCCCTGAACTGTGAATATATCCCCGCTCTCACCACGGCATTCCCCGACGGTGAGTGCTACACCCGTATCAACGAGGAGTCCCTGAACGACGACGTCGTCATCGTGCAGAACACCTTCCCCGACAGCAAATTCATCGAGCTTCTGCTCATCCAGGATGCTGTCAAGAACCTCGGAGCGAAGTCCATCACCCTCGTCATCCCCTACTTCGGATATGCCAGGCAGGACAGGATCTTCAAGCCCGGAGAGCCCGAGTCCGCCAAGATCATGTGCAAACACCTCGACATGATCTGCGACCGCGTCATCACCGTCGACCTCCACAAGGAGTCCACCCTCGACAACTTCACCCACCCCCACAGGGACGTCAAGGCCGCCACCGTCATCGCCGATTACTTCAAGACGAAGGGCGTGGACCTTGTAATGTCTCCCGATATCGGTGCCGCCGGACGTGCCAAGATCGTCGGCGAGCACATGGGAGTCCCCTATGACCACCTCAACAAGACCCGTCTTTCCGGTACCGAGGTCCGCATCCAGCCCGCCGAGGCCGATGTCCGCGGCAAGAGCGTGCTCATCGTCGACGACATGATCTCCACCGGAGGAACCATCATCGCCGCCACCGCCGCCCTCAAAGAGGCCGGTGCGGAGAAGGTCTTCGTCGCATGTACCCACGGAGTGTTTGTCAACAATGCCCTCGAGCGTTTCAACGGAAGCCCCGTCGACTCCGTCCTGTGCTGCAACACCCTCGACAACCCTGTCGCGCTCATCTCCGTGGCAGGTATCGTCGCCGATGCGATCAAAGATTTCGAAGAAGGGAAGTGGTGAAGATGCCTACAAAGGAACAGGATTTCGGCGAATGGTACAATGAGACCGTCGACAAGGCACAGCTCTGCGACAAAAGGTACCCCATCAAAGGAATGAACGTCTGGACCCCCTATGGATGGAAGATCATGTCCCAGATCGATGTGGTCCTCCGCCGCGAGATGGAGGCCACCGAACACGACGAGGTATGCTTCCCCCTGCTGATCCCGGAGACCGAGTTCAAGAAGGAGAAGGACCACATCAAAGGATTCGACGAAGAGGTCTACTGGGTCACCCACGCCGGTCTGAACCCCCTCGACATCCGTCTTGTGCTCCGTCCCACCTCGGAGACCGCCATGTACCCCATGTTCTCCCTCTGGGTCAGGTCGCACCAGGATCTTCCTCTCAAGACCTTCCAGATCGTCAACACCTTCAGGTACGAGACCAAACAGACCCGTGCGTTCATGAGGGTCAGGGAGATCCACTTCTTCGAGTCCCACACCTGCCACGAGGACAAGGAGGACGCCGAGCGTCAGGTCGCCCAGGACGTCGAGATCGTCGACCGTCTCTGCAAGGAGCTCTGCCTCCCCTATTCGCTTCTCATCCGTACCGACTGGGACAAGTTCCCCGGAGCGGATTACACCGTCGGTATCGATACCGTCATGCCGAACGGAAAGACCCTGCAGATCGGTTCCGCCCACTACTACGGAACCAACTTCTCCAAGCCCTACAACATCACCTACGAGACCGAGTCCGGAGAGCACATCCTCGTGCATCAGACCACCCTCGGAATGTCCGAGCGTCTCCTCGGTGCGGTCATCGGTATCCACGCCGACGACACCGGACTCAAACTTCCCCCGTTCATCGCCCCTGTGCAGATCGTCATCATCCCCATCTACAAGAAGGACAACGCGGAGCAGGTCCTCAAGGTGTGCGCCTCTGTCGCCGCCGAACTGAAGGCAGCTGGTCTCAGGGTCAAGGTGGACGAGCGCAACGACAGGCCCGGAAGCAAGTTCTTCGACTGGGAGATCAAGGGCGTCCCCCTCCGCTTCGAGATCGGAGGAAAGGACATCGAGAACGGCGTTGTTACCTTCGCCAGGAGGGACAACGGCGTCAAAGGAACCATCGGAATGGATTCCCTCGTGTCCGGTTCCAAGCTGATCCTCGACACCATCACTAAGGACATGATGGAGGCCGCCCGCGAGAGGCGCAGCGGAGTCATCGACGACATGACCACCATGGAAGGTGTGGATTCCATCCCCGACGGAAGGATCGTCCGCATCGGATGGTGCGGAAACCCCGAGTGCGGTCACAAGTTCGAGGACAAGTACGACATCAAGATCCTCGGTACCCCCTACCATCCCGAGAACTGGTCCGGCAGATGCATCGTGTGCGGAAAGGAAGGCGTCAAGCCCGCCTACGCCGCCCGTACCCTCTGAGGTCGGAACATGGCATTCCAGGAAGGAGAGCACCTCTATCTTCAGGACGCGGACGGCAAGCGTTACTGGTTCACCTTCGGGCATGATATGATCAAGCTCGGAGGAATGGGCACCATCGACGGCAGCAGACTCGTCGGTCTCGATGACGGGGATGCGGTCGACATCGCCGGACGCAGGTTCAACGTCTTCCGTCCCGGAGTGGTCGAGATGATCTCCTCTCTGGACCGCGGGGCACAGATAATCACCCCCAAGGACGCCTGCGCCATCATCATGGAGTGCGACGTTCACGCCGGTTCCCGCGTCCTGGAGATCGGTGCCGGTTCCGGAGGACTCACCACCGCCCTTCTGTGTGCGGCGGGACCCGACGGACATGTGCACACCGTGGAGTTCAAGGAGCAGAATGCGGAAAAAACGGCAAAGAACCTCCGCAGGTCCGGACTCGACAAGAACTGGTCCTGTCAGATCGGGGATGCACGTACCGTCGCCATCGACTTCAAGGATGCCGACGTCATCACCACCGACATGCCGGATGTTGAGAATGCATTGGACAACCTGGTCCCCTGCCTGAGGAACGGCGGACGCATCTGCGTTTACATCCCCAATGCGAACCAGCTTGAAAAGGCGGTCAACGGTCTCCGCGAGAAAGGTTTCTGCGATGTCCGTGCGATGGAGATACTCCGCCGCGGAATGGAGGTCCACCCCGGAGGGGTCAGGCCTTCGTTCGAGATGCTGGGACATACCGGTTATCTGGCATTTGCCAGGAAACGCTCGGTCTGAGCCATAAAACCCTTTTTGTACCTTATCCCATATCCTAATCCGATGACAGTAATCGATATCAGGATCGAACTCAAAAAAGGGGTCGCCGACCCCGAAGGGACCAACACCAAGAAGACGTTGGAGTCCCTTGGATTCAAAGGAATCAACTCGGTTAAGACCGTGAAGGTCTTCGAGGTCGAACTCGACATGCCCGAGAAGGAAGCCCTTGCCGCCGGTGAGGAATACTGCCGCAAGCTCCTCGCCAACCCCGTCGTCCAGAGCTACAAGGTCACTGTTAGGTGAATAGCATGGCCGCGGAGGACCGTATGGTCAGAAGGGAGGCCGCCTATGATCTTTGTGATATCAAGATCAGGGACGCCTCCGACAAGGACCTTGAAGACATCTCCTCAAAGCTCAGTCTGGGACTGTCGCTCGACGAGATGAAGAAGGTCAGGGATTATTTTGTCAAAGAAGGCCGCGAGGCCACCGATGTGGAACTTCAGTCCCTCGGTCAGGCCTGGTCGGAGCACTGCTGTTACAAGAGCTCCAAACCTGTGCTGAAAGAATTCGTGTTCGGCATCAACCGCGACGACATCCTCTCCAGAGGAGACGCCGGAGTGATGATCTTCGACGACGACTACGGATATGCATTAAGAGTGGAGAGTCACAACCACCCGTCCGCCATCGAACCCTACGGAGGTGCGGCGACCGGTATCGGAGGCATCGTGAGGGATGTCATCTGCATGGGTGCACAGCCCATAGGACTTGCAGACCCCCTCTGTTTCGGATATCCCGACAGGAAAGGAGAACTCCCTCCCGGAATCAAACACCCCCGCTATCTGATGAGCGGAGTGGTCTCCGGTATCAGGGACTACGGAAACCGTATCGGAATCCCCACCATCACCGGCGGATTCTTCTTCGACGAGAGCTACACCGGAAACTGCCTCGTCAACGTGTGCTGCCTCGGTATCGTCAAGCGTGCCGATCTCCTCAACAACTACGCATCCGGTCCCGGAGAGGTCATGATCCTCTTCGGAGGACGTACCGGAAGGGACGGGATCCACGGTGTGAACTTCGCTTCCAAAGACATCACCGCCACGTCCGAAGACGACTCCCGCGGTGCGGTGCAGCTCGGTGACCCGATCACCAAGGAACCGGTCATCCATGCATGTCTGGAACTTGCGCAGAAGCACCTTGTCACCGGTATGAAGGACCTGGGCGGAGGAGGACTCAGCTGTGTCGTCGGAGAGATGGCCATCGAGAAAGGCTGCGGTGCCGATGTGGACCTCGACAAGGTCCCCCTGAAGGAGAGCGGACTCGCCCCCTGGGAGATCTGGGTCTCTGAATCACAGGAGCGTATGATGTGTACCGTCAAGCCCGAGAACGTCGACAAGGTCATGGCGATCTTCGACCTCTGGGACATCATCGCGACACCCGTCGCCAAGACCACCGACACCGGACACACCAGGCTGTTCTGGAAAGGCGAGAAGATCTTCGACATGGACATAAACTTCCTCACCGGAGGACCTGTCTATGACAGGCCCTATGTCGCACCCAAGGTCTCCACCAAAGCGGAGGAGAAGTTCCCGGAACTGCCCTCCCTCGAGCAGACCGTCCTCACCCTTCTCTCCGACCCCAACGTGGCCTCGAAGGAGTGGGCCATCCGTCAGTACGACCACGAGGTCCGTGCCTCCACCGTACTGCACCCCATGGTCGGTGCACTCAACAAGACCGGTCCCGGAGACGCATCCGTTCTGATGCCCGTCCCCGGCAGGTGGAAGGGTCTCGCCGCCGCAGTGGGCTGCAACCCCTGGTTCACCGCCGCCGACCCGTACAAGGGCGGAATGGCCTCCATCGACGAAGCTTATCGTAACGTCGTCGCCGTCGGAGCCCGCCCCAACGCCCTCACCGACTGTCTCAACTTCGGAAATCCTGAAAAGCCCGAGCGTTTCGGAGAGTTCAGGGAGGCCGTCCACGGTATCGGAGACATCGCAAGGAAACTCAACATCCCCATCCCCTCAGGAAACGTCAGTCTTTACAACGAGGCCCCCGGAGGAGTGCACATCCTTCCGACCCCCATGATCGTCTGCTGCGGTCTCATCGACGATGTCCGCAAGGCCGTCTCCGCAGACTTCAAGAAGACCGGTTCCTGCCTCTTCGTGATCGGAGAGACCAAGGACGAGATGGGAGGTTCGCTCCTGTTCAGGAAGTTCGGAGGTGTCGGAGGAGACGTCCCGGACACCGACGCGGACCGCCTCAAGGAGAACTCCGAGAAGCTCCTGAAGGCAATGGATGAGAAGCTCGTTCTCAGCTGTCATGACTGTTCCGACGGAGGACTTGCGGTCACCGTCGCGGAGATGTGTATCTCCGGACAGATCGGTGCTGAACTCGACCTCTCCGCCATGGCATGTTCCGATATCAATGTCAACCTGTTCTCCGAGAGCAACTCGAGATGGGTGGCAGAGGTCGACGGAAAGGATGCGGAACGCTTCACCGAGATCATGGGCGACGCCGCCACCCCCATCGGACTCACCAAGGGCGACGAACTCGTGATCAAGGGCGCCAGGACCAAGATCCCTGTCGAGAAGCTCAGGTCCGCCTGGAACGACCCCATCTGGAACATCATGGGAGGTGATTCTCAATGAAAGCAGAGGATGTCAGAGTCTGTGTCGTAAGGATCGAAGGAACCAACTGCGAAGATGAGATGGCCAATGCCTTCGAGATGGTCGGCGCAAAGGCCGAGAAAGTGCATCTGAAACAGCTGCTGGGACAGTGTGATCCGTCCCTTCGCAGGAATCTCGAGGAATACGATGTGCTTGCCATCCCCGGAGGATTCTCCGCAGGGGATTATGTTCGCGCAGGAGCGATCTTCGCCTCGAGGATGAAGGCCGGAATCGGCAAGGAGCTCAGGACCTTCGTGGAAGAGGGAAAACCCGTCCTCGGAGTGTGCAACGGATTCCAGATCCTTGTGGAACTGGGTCTTCTTCCCGCCCTCGACGGCACCATGTCTGACGAGCCCACCGCCGCACTGTACAACAACGACTCCGGAAGGTTCGAGTGCCGCCCCACTCTGCTCCGCAATGACAACAGGGGCAAATGCGTGTTCACCTGCGATATACCCAGAGGAGCCGTTCTGATGTGCCCGTCCGCCCACGGGGAGGGAAAGCTGCTTAGCAACATCCCCAACTTCACCGACAGGCTCGAGGAGAACGACCAGGTCGTCTTCAGGTATACTGCACCCGGAGGCACCCGCATCTCCTATCCCTGGAACCCCAACGGATCCCCCTCGGACATTGCAGGTATCTGCAACCCCGCAGGAAACGTCATGGGTATGATGCCTCACCCCGAGCGTGTTATGACCGCATACACTGCCGCAGATTGGACCCGTGGCCACAAATCGGAGGACGGAGACGGAAAGCCCATCTTCACCTCTGTGATGAAATACCTTAGCAAAAGATGAAACAGAGGGGGCAACACCCCCTCCATCATAATGTGCCAGATGTGATTTTTACAGGTCCGGTCACCCTTGGACGATCTGAACCCGGTCGTGCATTTCATTATTAATCTGTAACACATCACATGTTTATGGGAGCTTACATACTCCGGTTTGTTCTGATCGACAGCGAGCCTGAAATCTCCAGGACCGTTGCAGTTCCAGATTTTGTATCGTTACAAGACATTCACAGTGTGATACAGTCCGTGATGAGTTGGGAAGGGTATCACCTTTATGCATTCGAGGTGGAAGGAGAACTTATCCATGAACATCACACGGCATTTCATGATAATGATACGTGTAGGGAACCTTCTTCTGTTGCACTTTCCGATCTTGAGGGAAAGAGGATAATCTACACCTATGATTTCGGGGACCGTTGGCAGGTTCTTGTGGACTGGGATGGATATACGGATGATTTCTCCGGGAGGTTTCCCCAGCTTATTGATTGGGAGGAGAACGCCCCCATTGATGACTGCGGAGGAATCTATGCCTACAATGAACTGTTCGCTGCATCCTGCAACCCGAAAGATCCCGATAATCTCCGTGCCCGGGAGATATTGAGGGCCTGTAGATTCGATCTGCCACGTGTCCTCAACAGTCTGGAATCCTGGGGCATGCAGGGGGTGATCGGGGAAGACCGTGTGCCGTTAGATCATGAAATAAGGATTGCAATGATGTCTCCGGTTCTGAGTGCGATGAGCGGACTTTATGTATTCGATACGGTCGAGGAGATCGTATGCAAGGTCACTTCCGTCAAGAAAAAGATAAGGACGAGTAGGTTTGATGATGATATGCCTGTCATCGAACCCTTAGCCAAATCTGAACTGGCGAAAGATCCGGAGAGGTATATCCAGGTCTGGGACTCGCCTGATGAGGTTCTGTCCCGTCTCTGTAATGATTTTCTAAAGGAACATAATCTTGTAAAACTCTGTAAAAAACCTGGGGAATCAATCCAAGGTCATTACGAAAGGGCGGTAAGAGGAATGAGTAACGCTATCCTTGCCCAGTGGGAAACAGAAATGATTACCACGACTTCAAGTGAGGTGTACTCATGGGCCGAAAACAACGGATATTACTTCTCCAACCCTGTCGATTCGCCGGTCGCGGTCAATGAAGCATTGTTCTACAAACTTCATTACTCGGGTGTCGACCTTTCAGATAAAAAAGCGCTGATGAAATTCCTTGTGGAACACAATAAAGAAATAGATGAACAGGACAAAAAGAAGTCCAAAAAGAAATCTTCTTGAAATCAATTTCGGGGATCTGGGTCTTTACAAAAGATCCGTCCCCGATTGTATTATTATGATTGGGACAAAGGGCTGTGTTGCATAGCCTGCCCCACCCAAAAATCAGAGAATCACTTTGACATCAAGCCTGTCATCGGTGTTCAGACTGAGTGTCCTTCTGAGATGATAATGGCAGATGATCTCGATGACATCCACGTAATGCGACCTTGCAGGTACGACGACCGCGCAGTCCACGTTCTTGATTTTCGACTTGTATGCGATGACATCTCCGAAGCTTCTGCCGCCGTGGGTGAATCCTGAGATGGGGATACCGGCGGTGCTCTTGATCATGTCAAGCTTTCCGATGTCCTCCTTGTCCACGGAGATGTTGAGGGTTCCGGGATATGGCCTGAATCCGAGTTTGCTCTCGAACTGGGTCTGATATCCTTCCTGGTCGATGTAGTACTGTCCCTCGCCCATACCGTCCTTGACGGTGCCGTGCAGGGTGATGTGGTCCGTGAGTTCGAAGATTCTACGGAATTCGTTGTATTCCTTCTTGAGCTCGTCCACTCCGGCGGATGTGAGCTTGATCCTCTGTTTCCTGGCCCCCAGGTCGCGGACTATGAGTCCGAGTTCCAGGAGCTCGAGTATGCGCTTGGATGCGGACTGCTGGCTCATTTCAAGGGCGGTACCGAGTTCCCTCGACGAGACGGCGATGTAATCGTCCATTCCTCCCAACAGTGCAATCTTTCTCAGAGTGAAGGTGTATTTTTCGTCCACGGGATATTATCTCACGAAGTCGATATAAAAGTTACCTAAAGTCTGGTTAAAAAAGGGAGACCGGCCGAAGCCGGTGTTAATGTTTAGTTCTTTACGGCCACGAGGGGCTTCTGAAGGTAAGCAACGACGATGATGAGGATCGAGATGACTGCCTCAACGACACCGAAGTTGACCTCGAAGATGTCACTGGCGGTCGCGATGAAGGATACCGCAAAGGTCAGGAATCCGAACATCACCATGGCCTTGTTGGTCCACTGGCTGTTCTTGGTGAATGCTCCGCCGAGGGCGAAGAACATTGCAGAAAGAAGAAGCATGAGACCGAGGGCCGTGACAGCGTCCCAGGTGTACTCGTAGTAGATTGCAAGTCCTGCGATGGCGATGATTCCGCCGAGGCAGCTTATGAACAGTCCGAATTTGTTAGTGTCACTCATTGAGTTTTTCCTCCCTTGATGCCGTTCATGATCATTACTGCAGAGTTCAGAATGATCCAGACCATGGCAAGGATGATGGCGTAGACCTCGAATTTCTCGAATTCGAAGAGGATTGCGAAGGACGCTGCTGCGAAGAGCAGGACCATGCTGACTCCGACGGAAAGCACGTTTCCGTCGAGGTATTCCTGGACGACGGTCACGATGACCGCGACAGCGAACAGGACGGCGAGCATCCATGCGAAGAATGTGTGATAATCGCCGCTGGCGACATCTTTGGTGAGAATTCCGACGAGGACGAGTGCGATACCGCTGATTGCAAAGAGGGTTCCTGCGATGACGTATCCGTACTTCCTCTGGCTGCATTGAACTTTTCCAATACCGAACGCAGCGAGGAGGGCACCGGCGATCACAAATCCGTAGACGAAGTAATCCGCGGCTGCGGTGGAGGATACTCCGAATTCACTGATCGCATCCACTCCCCACTTCCACGAACTGTCCGCCTGATAACAGGCGAGCCACATTATGCAGAATGCGGCTACGGCGACGATCCCGACCCAGCCGACTGCGGCCGAATGGGTTTTTACTTCCGTGTTCATAGCAGAACGTAACGGTTTCCTATTTATTATAATATGGGTCCAGATTTCGGCGTCTGGGGGCATTGGTACGTTTATATCTGATTTTGCCGTTGCCCGCATACGATTCTATGAACAACGTCTATTTCGTCGGTACGGCCGGAAGCGGAAAAAGTACGATGGTCGGAGCATTCAAGAACTGGTTGGATGAGCACGAGATCGATTCCGTCACGATCAATCTCGATCCCGGAGCCGAGAGGCTGCCCTACACTCCCGACATAGACATCCGTGAGTGGATCAACCTCGACGACGTGATGTCCCAGTGCGGTCTCGGACCCAACGGGGCGCAGATCGCAGCCGCAGACATGATGGCCATGAACATCGATAAGGTCAGCAGTCTGCTCGACACGTACAACGTCGATTACGTACTGATCGACACTCCCGGACAGCTGGAACTGTTCGCCTTCAGGGAGTCCTCTCAGACCGTCATGAATGCTCTGGGACAGGACAAATCCATGATGGTCTACCTTTCCGATCCGATGCTCTACCGTTCGGCGAACGGATTCGTTTCCGCACTGACCCTCGCATCTCTCGTCCAGTTCCGTCTGAACGTCCCCATGATCAATCTTCTGTCCAAGGCGGATGTCCTCAAGGACGAGGAGATCGACCACATCCTCAACTGGTACAACAACACCGATTCCTTGTACGCTTCGCTCCTCGACGAGGACCGCGACCCCGGATCCGTCATCGGAATGGAACTGTTTAGGGCCCTGGAGGACACTGGCATCTTCGGCGAGATGAGAGCGGTATCCTCTGAGACAGGTGTGGGTCTCGACGAGATCTATTCCGCAGTCCAGGCCGAATTCCACGGCGGAGACGACGCGGAGACCGACAACTGATCCGTGTCTTTTTCAAAAGACCCAGACGATCAAAAGCGAGGGGATTTACCCCTCATTTTTTTAAGAAATACACGGCCGCACCGTAAGTTGTGATGCGGCCGTTTGGAATTCATCCGTAGAGATATTCGGGGATGATTCCTGTGCCTTTGTTCTTGTTTCTGTTCATGACCTTGTCGCGGGCCTTGTCGAAGTCTTCCTGAGAGATGGTGTCGCGTCCGGCACGGATGCAGAGCATTCCTGCTTCGGTGCAGATCGCTTTGATCTCGGCACCGGAGAGACCTTCGGCCTTCTCGGCAAGTTCGTGTGCGGAGATCTTTTTCGAGATGTTCATCGACTTAAGGTGGATCTTGAAGATCTGTTCGCGGCCTTCGACATCGGGGAGTCCGACCTCGATGATCCTGTCGAACCTTCCAGGCCTGAGCAGTGCGTCGTCGAGGATGTCGGGACGGTTGGTTGCACCGATGATCTTGACGTTCTCCATCGGGGTGAATCCGTCGAGTTCGGACAGCAACTGCATAAGGGTCCTCTGGACCTCCCTGTCTCCGGAGGTGGCGACGTCGGCCCTCTTGGCACCGACGGAGTCGATCTCGTCGATGAACACGATACTGGGGGCCTTTTCCCTGGCAAGCTCGAAGAGTTCGCGGACGAGCCTTGCTCCCTCTCCGATGTATTTCTGGACGAGTTCGGATCCGACGAGCCTGATGAAGGTGGCGTTGGTGGCGTTGGCCACTGCCTTCGCCATGAGGGTCTTACCGGTTCCCGGGGGACCGACGAGAAGCACTCCTTTCGGGGGCTGGATACCGACCTTTGCGTACAGTTCGGGCCTGAGCAGGGGGTCTTCGACGGCCTCCCTGAGCTCGACCATCTGGTTGGCCAGTCCGCCGATGTCGTCGTAAGTGAGGTTGGGCTTGTCGAGGATCTCGGCGCCGGTGACGACGGGGTCCAGGGGTGCGGGGAGGACCTCCATGACGGCCAGGGTCTGTTTGTTGAGGGAGACCCTTGCTCCGGGCACCAGGTCCTTCTCGTTGACGTACTGTGAAACCGATACGATGAAATCAGGTCCGGTGGAACTCTTCACGATGACCTTGTTGTCGGGGAGGATGTCCCTGAGGGAACCGATCACGAGAGGGGGGCTCTTGAGCCTTTCAAGTTCGGTCCTGATTCTCGCAAGGTCCTTCTGAAGTCTGAAGAGTTCGCTCTCAGAGTAACGTTTCTCGCTCTCGGCGTTCTGGAGGTCTTCCATGAGGCGCACATTCCTCTCTTCCAGAGAGATAATCTTCGCTTTGAGTTCAGCGGTCTCCGACTCTTCTGTCATTTCTATCATTACGCGTTATGGCCTTATTTTAAATTACTTTGCCCTAACATTTATGGTAGTGCCTCTCGAAAATCGCGTCGCATGGTAGGGTTTATAGGGATTCAGCATATCATATCATTATGATTTGCGAAATGTGCGGGAAAGATGTGCCGAGCACCCTGTCCATGATGGTCGAGGGCAGTAAGCTCAATCTATGTCCCAGCTGTGCAAAATTCGGAGACAGTTACAGGCCCTCCAACAGGTTGGACGACGGAGCATACCCCTCCGCGGGAGCCAACAGGGCGGCCATAGAGGAAAGGCTGGAGAAGCGTGAGAGGCGTATGCAGACCCGTGATATCTATGCCGCCAACGGAGGAACCGAGCTCATCTCCGATTACGGAGCGGTCGTCAGGAAAGCGAGGCATAAGACCGGAATGAACGAGGAGGACTTCGCCAAATCGATCAACGAGAAGAAGGGAACCATCCTCAAGGTGGAGTCCCAGTCGCTCACTCCCGATGACAAACTTGTCGCCAAACTTGAAAAGGCCCTCAACATCAAGCTCAAAGAGGTCATCAAGGACGGCGAGGTCTACGGTGGCGGATCGAAATCCAACAGTATGACCCTTGGCAACTTCATCAAGGTCGAGAAGAAGTAAACCTTTCAAAAATATGAAGCTGGGACATGTGCCCGGCTTCAACTTTTCATACCGTTTTTATTAAGATCTTCGGCAGATCTTCCGTGTGTTTCACAGGAGATGTGCGTACACTTCGGGGATCCACTTTTTGATGTCGACGCCGTCCTCCCTGAGGATGATCAGTGCCGCGACCGAAGTGTCCACATTGAGACTTTTTCTCAGAATGTTGCAGTCGGAAACGAACTTGGCCTTCTGCATCCCCTTCTCCACAGCAGCTCCGACAAGCTCGGCGAAGATATCTTTCTGAGGTGTCTGGGACATTGTCTTCTTAGGGGGTTCTGCGACGGCCTCCGACGTCAGGGATCTCTTGAAGGAATCCGACGGACGGTAGGCCATGGGCACCTGAACTCCAGCGAGTTCCGCTGACGCCTTCAGGTAATCCCCGGTCTTCGTGACCAGGTTCTCCGAGACCATCCTGGAAAGGAGCGACTCGGCCTCTTTCACGGACATCCACTTGGATTCGAACGTGACAGTCATCTTGAATTCGTTGACCGTCACTGTGTCCTTTCCCTTGATGCGGAAGAATGCCGCGGCACAGGTCTCGAGTTCGCTCGCCATGATTCCGCCATGGAAATGCGATAAAAAAAGGTGTCGCATTATAATACGCGCGCGGATTTTGTAATTAAACTAACTAATAAAAATAAAAGCGCGCGCAAACGTTTATAATCAAGTTGCAAGTACGCACCCCTAATTCGGCAGCACCCGATGCTGTCGGACCTGAGACCGACCCGGTCGGTCAGAAAGAGGTATTCATATGGTTGACTACGAAGAAAAGCAGGTCATCGAGGGAGAACTCCTCGTTCCTGAAGACACCTATCTCACATCCGGTGTTCACATCGGTACCCAGTACAAGAGCGCAGACATGAAGGAGTTCATCTACAAGGTCAGGCAGGACGGTCTCTACGTCCTCAACATCAAGAAGACCGACGAGAGGATCAGGGCAGCAGCTCACTTCCTTTCCGGCTTCGACCCCAAGAGGATCCTCGTCACCTCCGCCAGGCAGTACGGACAGAAGCCCGCCAGGGAGTTTTCCAAAGCGATTGGAGCACCCGCATTCGCAGGCCGTTTCGTCCCCGGAACCCTCACCAACCCTATCAACCCCCACTTCATCGAGCCTGATGTGCTTGTCGTCACCGACCCCGCTGCCGACAAACAGGCCGTTGCAGAGGCTCTCAACCTCGGAATCCCGATCATCGCCATGTGCGATGCCAACAACGAGACCAGGGCCGTCGACCTTGTCGTTCCCACCAACAACAAAGGAAGGCGCTCCCTCGCATGCGTCTACTGGCTCCTCACCCGCGAAGTGCTCCTTGCACGCGGCGACATCAAGGACCCCGCAGACTACAAGCTCGAGATCGACGATTTCGAAGCCAAATACTGATCAACAAACCCTTTCCCCGGTCCGCCGGGGAATTATTCTTTTATGCAGTCGCGCATACACGATTATGCGCGTACCAGCAGTTTCAGGGGCATTCTATCCGTCCGATCCTGTGATTTTGAAAAACCAGCTCAGGGATTGTTTCATCAACGGGCCCGGAGAACCAGGCAAGGCCTCTGGAAAACGCTCTATATCGGCCGTTGTGGTGCCTCACGCGGGCTACGTATACTCGGGTACCTGTGCGGCCCATTCGTTCAAGGCAATCGCGGAGGACGGCCTTCCTGAGGCCTATATCGTCATCGGTCCCGACCACGTCGGAGTGCCTTACGACGCCGTCATGAGCACGGAGGATTATTGCACACCCCTCGGCCCCTGCCCCGTCCACCAGTCCATTGCGATGCGTCTCAGGGAGTTCATCCCCGATGATTCAAATGCACACCGCAGGGAGCACTCGATCGAGGTCGAACTTCCGTTCATCCAGACCATCGATCCCAACCCCCACATCATTCCGATCATCATGGGCAGGCAGGACATGAACACTGCCCAGAGGGTCGCTGATGCACTGAAGATCGCATGCGCGGGACACGACGTCGTCATCATCGCCTCCAGCGACCTTGTGCACTATGTCCCCAAGACCTTCGCGGATACCATGGACGCCAGGTTCCTTCATGCAGTGGCCTCCGGCAACGTCGCTGCCATGTACGACGAGGTCCGTGCGAACAATCTGTCTGTCTGCGGATTCGGGCCCATCGCCGTGGCGATGATGTACGGTTCGCCCGGCAGTGCCAAGATCCTCAATCAGACCGATTCCTTCGAATCCGCCCGCCTCGACAGCAACTCGGTGGTCGGTTACGGAGCGGTCGGATTCTACAAGAACTGATCACAAAAATAGGCTGCTGGCACATTGCATTTTCGGTACGGATGCGATGTGCCGGACAGACATAAACCGACCGTTTTCATCGGCGGTCTAGTGATAAAATTCAAGGGCCCGGAGAATCCCCCGGACCCTCTTTTGATTCAGATGCGTTTGAGGTATCTCAAGTTGGGCTCGTAGACGATACCCTTGTCGAGAAGAGTGTTGGAGATGGCCTCGAGCTCCATAGGGGTGATTCCTCTTTTGCTGGTCTCTTCTTCAAGGACATCCCTGGGGGCTCCCTTTCCGTCCTTGTCGAGTTCCTCGAGAAGCTGAAGGATGATCTCCTCCTTGTCCTCGGACTGTTCCATAGAGGTGTTGTCCATCTCGATCTCCTCGGGCGCATCGGCGAGGTCTTCGGGAAGACCCAGGTCGATGTTCCTGTCGGGGAGAAGCAGCCTCAGTGCCTTCTGGATGCATTTGATGTAATCTGTCGAAGCGGGCAGCCCGTATTCCTCGATGGCCTTGGAGATGCCCCTGGCGGAGATCTCCGAGAATCCTGCGGCGATGAGTCCCTGTTCGGATCTGTTCTCGAGGGAAACGGCACGTTTCATGTCGTTCAGTCTCTTCCAGGTGGATTTGGCGGCGTCGAGGAGCCATTCGTTCTGTACCTTGTCGTCGATGACGACGATCCTCTCGGGACGTACGGAGATCCAGATCTTGTCTTCGTCGGCCTCGTAGGATTTCACCTTTCCGACGACGGCGATGCGGGAGGGGACCTCGATGTCCGCCATGGCCGCAGCGGCCTCAGGCTGGAATCTTCCGACGTTGATGAACACGAATCCTCCGCTGGGGTCCTGGATACGGCCTCTCCACATGGGTTCCCCGTCGGTGCCGATGTCCTCCTTCTCGGTCAGGACCCCGGCCACAAGGACCCTGTTGATGAGGGCTCCGAGGCGGCTGAGCTGGTAGGAGGGTTTCATGTCCTCCTCTGCTTTGATCTCGTATCCGGCGCTGTTGAGTTCGGTCGCGAAGACCCTCCATGCGGTCTCTCTGATGTTGTTCATAAGGATGCCTCCACATCTTCGAGGAGAGCTTCAGCCTCGGCGTGGGTGTCGTAGGTTTCGAGCTCGGTGTGGCGGACGCTCATCTGAGGTCCGTATTCGTCGCTCATGATGTTTCCGGTGACGGTGAGTTTCTTGAGCAGACAGGAGCGGGCCATCGTGTTGCCGACGACGCCCATGTCGCCTTTCTCCTTGGCCGCCTCGACGGCCTCGTCGAGGGTGATACCGGTGACCATCTCGGTGTCCGCACGTCCGAGGATCGCGCTGATGGCACCGGTGCCGTCATCGAGGGTGAGTTTGAGCCTGAGGTCCATGACCGGGTCTTCGACATGTCCGTCGACGGAGCAGGTGTCTCCGACGATGGCGCGTCTGCATTTGGGGCACCTCTTGATGAGTCCGCTTCCGGAGCGGACGTCGACGACGGTGCCGGTGATGGAGAGGTCGAGACCTCCTCCGACCTTCAGCACATCTTCGACGGTCTTCTTGCAGGGGCCTGCCGCGACGGTCTCGATCTTTGTCTCGCTGGGACATACCTCGCTGCGGTCTCCGATGTTGACCTGGGGTATGCCTTTCCATGAGCGGATGTAGGCGTTCTTGATGGAGATGGTGTCGCCGTCGCTGAGGTTGTGGTCGGCCCAGTCGGTGAACTGGATCTTTCCGGTCTCGTCGGAGAGCATACCTCCGAAGACGGTCTTCGTCTCCCCTTTGATGACGATCTGCCTGGAATTGAGTTCGGAAACGCAGGCGACGAGGTCGAGGTTGCGGGTGTTCTCGGTGATGTCACGGATCTTCAGCAGTTCGGCCGCTGAAGAGGCAGAGGATGCAGGAACATCGAAGGTGACCTCGGTGTTGAGTTCGATGGAACCCCTGGTCCCGACGTTGAGCTGCGGTTTTTCGTTGAATGTCTTGGCATAGGCGTTCTTGATGGAGTAGACGTTTCCTTTCTCCATCTCGATGTCGTCACGCCAGGCGGTGAATGATATGGTGCCGGTGTCGTCCCCGAGGATTCCGGAGATGATGGTGGTGGGGGAACCCCTGATGGTTACCTCCTTTTTCTCCACATAGACGGCTTTGGCGACGAGATCCACAGATGTTTCGGTACCTGTGATCTCATTGATCTTCTTGGTCACGGATGCCGCAGCGGACTGTGCTGGCACATCGAAGGTGACGTCGTTGTTGGGTTCGACCTTTCCTCTGGTTCCGAGGTTGATCTGCACCTGGTCCCTGAATTTCTTGGTGTAGGCGCCTTTGAACGTGTACACGGTGCCTTTGTCGAGGTCCGCGTCGTCGCGCCAGATGGTGAAGGGTGCGGTTCCGGTGTCGTCTCCGAGGATACCGGACGTGATGGTCCTGGCGATGCCTTTCACGGTGATCTCCTTCTTCTCGACGAAGACCACCCTTGCCACGACGTTGACGGAGATCTCAGTGCCTTCAAGGTCACCGATCTTCTTGGTCACGGGGGTGCTACTTGCAAATGTGCCAGACGCCTTGGGTGCACGGTACTTGCGGAGGATACTGTCTTTGGCGACAGAGGGTCCGGTCTTGTACTGTATGAGGTATTTTTCAAGCTCGGCGATGAGAGTTTCTCTCGGTACCTGCTGCTCGAGGGCTGCGTACAGCTCGTCGGCTAGAGGATTCAGATCCATTTCAGAATTAGTCATTTTAAGGCCTCTCGGTTTGGTGTGTTTCTGAGGCGGTTGTGCCTTCCGATTTCTCGGACATAAGCCGATTGACCCCATGACGTTATAACCTTTCGGTCTGCAGTAAGCATTGTAACCCTCGCGTGCCCGCGTATAGTCGACGCGTTAACCTTATTAGGAAAAAGCCAATAACATAATATGGTTCCAAAAAAGAGGATCGATGAGATTTTGGACGGGTACGATCCGAGCAAGATCACCATCGCTACCCTTTGTTCACATTCTTCATTGCAGATCTTCCACGGTGCGCGGAAGATGGGTTTCAGGACCCTCGGTCTTGTCACAAAGAACAATCAGCGTATCTATGATGCGTTCCCCCTTGCCAAACCGGACAAGTTCATCACCTATTCAGATTATGACGACATGAGCTCCCGCGCCGGCGAGCTCCAGGACGAGAACGCCATCCTGATCCCCCACGGTTCCTTCGTCGAGTACATGGGCGCCAAGAAGTTCGAGGACTTCGAGGTCCCCTCCTACGGTAATCGCGGTGTGCTCTCCTGGGAGTCCGACAGGGTCCTCCAGAGGCAGTGGATCACCTCCGCCGGTGCCCCCATGCCCCGTCTTATCACCGATGCCAGGGAGATCAAAGAGCCTGTCATGGTCAAGTACCACGGCGCCAAAGGAGGCCGCGGATTCTTCATCGCGAAGGATTATCCCGACTTCAAGATGGGTATCGACAACAGTCAGCCCTACACCATCCAGGAGTACTGCCTGGGTACCAGGTACTACCTCCACTTCTTCTACGACCCGCTCAAGACCGACGGATACCGCATCAAACAGGGCGGTTCGCTGGAACTCCTGTCCATCGACAGGCGTGACGAGTCCAACATCGATGAGATGTACAAGCTCGGATCGATCGAGGACGCGAAGAGGCACGGACTGTATCCTTCATTCGTCGTCACCGGAAACACCCCTGTGGTCATCCGCGAGTCCCTTCTGCCCAAGGCGTTCGAGATGGCAGAGAACATCGTCAACCGTTCTTACGAGCTCTTCGGCGGAATGTGGGGACCCTTCTGTCTCGAAACGGTCGTCAACGACAAACTGGAGTTTAGGATCTTCGAGATCTCCACCAGGATCGTCGCCGGTACCAATCCCTTCATAAACGGTTCGCCCTATGCCGAGATGATCTATCCCGGACTCAGCACCGGCGCCCGTATGGCAATGGAGATCAGAGACGCGATCAAAGACGATAAGCTCAAAGAACTGATGAGCTGAATCCGAACACGAAGTGATTATCGATGGTTTCACAAAGACTTCAGCAGGTTCCCGCATCCGGGACCCTGGCAATTTCCAACCTTGTCAGTCAGCTCAAGGCCGAGGGAGTGGATGTCATCTCCTTCTCTCTCGGAGAACCTGATTTCAACACCCCCCAGAACATCGTTGATGCCGCGAAGGCCTCTCTTGACAAGGGTTTCACGCATTACACCCCCAGCACGGGTATCCCAGAGCTCCGCAGGGCCATCGCCGAGAAGGTACGTTCCTTCAACAAGCTCGACGTGACCGACCGCAACGTGCTCGTCACCCCCTGCAAACATGCGATCTTCATGACCGCCATGGCTTACATCGACCCCGGAGACGAGGTCCTCCTGCCCGATCCCGGATGGGTCACCTACGAGGCCGACATCAGGCTATGCGGCGGTGTTCCGGTCTATGTCCCCCTCAAGTACGAGGACGATTTCGTGCTAGATCCAGCGGTCGTGGAATCGCTCATCACCCCCAAGACCAAGATGATCCTCCTCAACACCCCCGCCAACCCTACGGGAAGTGTAATTCCCGAGAAGACCATCAGGGCCATCGCCGAGCTGGCACAGCAACACAACTTCATGGTGCTCGCCGACGAGATCTACGAGAACCTGATCTACTCCGGCAAGCACTTCTCCATCGCCAGCATCCCCGGGATGATGGACAGGACCATCACCGTTTCTGGTCTCTCCAAGACCGCGGCGATGACCGGCTGGAGGCTCGGATGGGCCATCTCCTCCGAACAGAACATCAAGGACCTCAACAAGCTCCAGGGACACACCGTGTCCTGCTGCGTCTCCTTCGCTCAGGAAGGTGCCGTCGAGGCCATCTGCGGAGATCAGGAACCCATCCAGAACATGGTGGCAAGATTCAAGACCAGGCGCGACCTAACCATCGATCTTTTATCAGAGATCGAGGGCCTCGAATGCAAAGTGCCAGACGGTGCATTTTACGTGTTCCCGAAGTACGATGCGAAGGTCCCCTCCGTCGAACTTGCGAGCAGGCTCCTCAAGGATGCCCACGTGGCCGTCACCCCTGGTACCGCCTTCGGTCCGCATGGCGAAGGCTTCTTCAGGATCTCCTACGCCGCCAGCGAGGAACAGCTGAAGGAAGGCATCTCCCGCATCAAGAAGTTCATGGGCACCCTGTGAGCCCGGTCAAACCATTTATGTCGGGGTCATCCCCGACAATTCACTTTCTCGCGCGCGCTCTTCTGCTTATAGTTATATAACGGATAGCCTTTCATCACTTATTCCGTCCTGTTTAGGGGCGGCTCAGGGATTCCAATGAGCAGAAAATTGTATACCGTCGGCCCGGTCTATGTGGCCGATGACACACTCAAGGCCATGGACAGGCCTATGATTACCCACAGAAGCAAAGAGTACAAGGAGCTCCACAAGGACATTGAGGACAAGCTCCGCGAAGTGCTCGACATCAACTACGATTTCCTTATGGTGTCCGGTTCGGCCACCGTCCTTCTGGAAGGTGCCGCAAGGAGCGGTATCTCCAAGAAATCCCTCGGACTGACCTCCGGCTCCTTCGGAGACAGGTCTATCGAAGTGGCAGAGACCAACGGAAAGACCGTCGAGAAGATCTCCGTCCCCCTCGGAAAGGCTGTCAAGCCCGAGCACCTCGAGGGCAAGGTCGGAAAGGACATCGAGGCCGTCCACTGGGTCTCCAACGAGTCCTCCTCCGGTGTCTTCTGCGACTCCCTCGCACTGGCCGACGAGATCAGGTCCCAGAACTCCGATGCACTGCTCATGCTCGACACTGTGACCTCCATGTTCGCCATGGACCTCAAGATGTCCAAACTCGAGCCCGATTCCGTCGTGTTCGGTACCCAGAAGGCAATGGCCCTTCCCCCCGGACTCGCATTCGCAGCTGTATCCCCCAAATTCCTCGCCAAGGCCGAGAAGGTCGAGAACAAGGGATTCTACGCCGACTTCACCAAACTGAAGGCGAAGAACGACGAGAACTACGCGCTCACCACCCCGCCCGTATCCCTCATGTATGGTGTCCAGTACCAGCTCGACAAGATGCTGAAGGAAGGAATGCAGACCAGGTACAGAAGGCACCAGGAGATGGCCGACATGGTCCGCAAATGGGCCTGCACCAAGATGCAGGGTGTCTTCCCTGAGAAAGGCTACGAATCAAACACCATCGGTGTCGTCAACCGCGGCGACCTCGACTTCGACAAGTTCCACTCGCTGCTCAAGTCCATGGGCGTCGAGATCTCGAACGGTTACGGTTCCGCAAAGAACACCACATTCAGGATCGGTCACATGGGTGACCTCCAGTGCAGCGACATAAAAGCGCTCATCGCATTGATGAACGAAGCCCTTGAGGAGATGAAACAATGAGCATGAAGATTCTTGTGTCCGACAAATTAGACAAAGCAGGTCTTGACATTCTCGAGGCCTCCGGTATCCCTGTTGTAATGAAGCCCGGAATGACCGAGGACGAACTCTGCGCCGAGATCGTCGATTACGATGCTCTGATCATCCGTTCCGGATCCCACGTCACCAAGAAGGTCCTTGACGCGGCCAAGAAGCTCAAGCTCGTCGGACGTGCAGGTGTCGGTGTCGACAACGTCGACATCCCCTACGCCACCGAGAAGGGTATCCTCGTCATGAACACCCCCTCCGCCAACACCCTTTCCGCAGCGGAGCACACCTGTGCCATGATTCTCGCCATGGCAAGGAACATCCCCCAGGCCCACGAGTCCATGCACCAGGGCAAATGGGACAGGTCCAAGTTCACCGGCGTCGAGCTCAACGGCAAGGTCCTCGGTATCATCGGTACCGGACGTGTCGGTCTCGAGGTCGCCAGGAGGCTCAAGGCCTTCAACATGACCATGGTCGCCAGCGACCCGTACCCCCCGAAGAAGGAGGTCCTCGACGAGATCGGAATCGAACTCCTCCCCAACGCGGACGAGGTCGTCAAGAGGGCCGATTTCATCACCATCCACAGTCCTCTCCTGCCCTCCACCAAGGACATGATCTCGGACAAACAGTTCGACATGATGAAGCCCACCGTCAGGATCGCCAACGTGGCCCGCGGAGGAATCGTCAACGAGGACGCACTCTACCGCGCCCTCAAAGAGAACAAGATCGCAGGTGCCGCATTCGATGTATGGTGCAACGAACCTCTCAGCGAAGAGGAACAGAAGCTCCTCGAGTGCCCCAACCTCGTGACCACTCCCCACCTCGGAGCAAGCACCAAAGAGGCTCAGCTCAGGGTCGCCGTGGACATCGCCAACTCTGCTATCAAATACCTCAAGGACGGCGTCATCACCAACGCCATCAACGCACCCCGCGGAAAGCTCACTCCCGAGACCGAGCCCTTCGTGCCCCTCGCAGAGGGTCTCGGAGTCTTCGCCAGCCACCTCAACGCCGGCAAGAACGTCGAGAGCTTCGAGGTCATCTCCAACGGACCTATGGCCAACAGCGACACCAACCTCCTGAGGGTATACGCCGTCAAAGGATTCATCAGGGACATGGTCGGACCCGACAGTGCGAACCTCGTCAACGCCGAGCCCATCGCCAAATCCAAGGGAGTCGCCATCAAAGAGTCCAAGAACGCCGGATCCGTCAACTACTCCAACGTCCTGGAGATCCGCACCGTTGCAGGCGGAGAGACCGACTGCATCCGCGGAACCATCTTCGGAGACGAACCCAGGCTTGTCGGATACAACGGATACGCATTCAACGTTCCCCTTACTGGAAACATGCTCTTCCTCAACTACGGCGACAAGACCGGAATCGTCGGTGCCGTGGGCACTGTCCTCGGCGACGCGAAGATCGACATCCAGCAGATGGCGGTCTCTGTCAATGGAAGCGGAAAGGCGCTCATGGTCCTCCTCGTCGGAGCACCTGTTGATGACGCCCTGCTCTCCAAGCTCGCCTCCGCCATCAACGGAACCGCCAAATTCGTGAGCCTGAACTGAGAACCGAGAGGGACGCCCATGATAACCGTAGACGACCTGGCACTTGCCATAGAGAACAGCATCAACTCCTACAACGAGGAAATGAAACTGGAGCACGAGGAGGCCTTCGACCTTGCTCAGCACGTTCTGAATTTCTTCGGCTATTCCAACAGGATCATCGACAATGTGCTGGAGCCCGAGGACCGCAACGCATTCTACATGCTTGAGGACTCAGGCGTCCTGTCCACCGAAAGGGAGGAGATCACCCTTTACGACGGACGCGAGTGGAGGATCCACTACTGGCTCTTCAGGAACGACCGTATCGCAGAACTCCTTCAGCCCAAAGCGGTCGAGGAGGCCCCTGTCAAGAAGGATGACAAGGACGCGACGAACGAGGCCGAAAACATCTATTCCGAACTTCCCTCGGAAGCCTGGATCAGGCATGAGGGCGACGAAGACGAAGAATGACGCTTCCGCGTTATTTTCCTTATGAATACCGCCCCGGACAGGAGGAGATGTCCCGCCTGATCCGGGAGTCGGTACATAACGGCAGACCTTTGGTCCTGGAATCCGGGACCGGTACCGGTAAGACCGCGGTCTCGCTCAGTGCGGCCCTGGAGGCCACCGACGGTACCAGATACAAGATAATTTTTCTGACAAGGACAAAGTCCCAGCAGCGTCAGGTCGCGTTGGAGACCAGGGCCATGACCTCCCGCACGGAGGTGCTGTGCGTCTCCATGCAGGGACGCGGTCCCGCCACCTGTCCCATGATGCAGACCGACCATGATCTGGCCGGAGGCACATCGGAGGAGATGTCGAAACTCTGTGCCGCCCTGAAGAAGGGAAATTCCTCTGCTGGCACATGCCCTTATTACACCGCTCTCACGAGTGAGAACATAGAACTGTGTGTTGCGTTTCTGCGTTCGGCCCACCCCGATCCGGAGGAGTTCAGGGACTTCTGTCTGTCCATCGGAGTGTGTCCGTACGAGGCATCGAAACACGCTCTGCAGTATGCGGACATCGTCAGTGCCCCGTACGCGTTCCTTTTCATCCCCGGCATCAGGGAACACTTCCTGCAGTGGATCGGGATAGGCATCAGGGATGCTGTGGTCATCATCGACGAGGCGCACAACCTCCCGTCTTACCTGCGCGATATTCAGACCTACAGGGTGACCTCCAAGGCATTGGACCTCTCTATGAAAGAGGCCGATGCGCAGCAAGACCCAGAGGTCTACAACGGGGTGTCCGCGAAGGACATCGTGCTCATGATGCAGGAGATACTTTCCGATGCGCAGAAGGAGTATCTCCGCCGCGACAATGATCTGATTCCTCCCGGGTATCTGCTCGAGGAACTGATGACCCGTCTGGGTATGTCATCCTTCGATGTCCGCAACCTGCTGATTAACCTGACCTCTTTGGGAGAGGAGATTGCAGACGCGAAGAAGAAAAAACGCAAGCTTCCCCGTTCTCATATCCTGTCCCTTGCCAGGTTCCTGACCAACTGGATCTCCTGCGACGATTCTTCGCATGTGTATCTTGTCTCCGGAGGTCAGAACCCTGCTTTGGAGGCATATTGCCTGGATCCGAGGGGTGCCGTGGATCCGCTTCTGGAGTGCCGTTCATCGGTCAGCATCTCCGGTACTCTGAGCCCTCTGGAACATTACGCAGGCGACCTGGATCTTTTCGATCCCGAGCTTGCGGTGCTTCCCTCTCCGTTCCCTCCCGAGAATCTGAAAGTGGGTTATGTGCGTGACATCTCCACCAGATACACGGAGCTCAACGACGAAAGCGGGACCTACGACAGGCTGGTGGAATACGTGGTCTCTCTGGTCAATGCGGTCCACAGGAACACGGCAGTGTTCTTCCCCTCATATGCACTCATGCAGAGGTTCATGGACGACGGTGTGCCGGGACGTCTGGGACGTGACATCTACTATGAACGTCCCGATATGCCCCAGTCCGAGCTGATGGAACAGGTGATGGACTTCAGGTGCAACGAAGGTGCTGTGCTGTTCGCGGTCTCCGGAGGACGTATCAGCGAGGGTCTCGATTTTCCCGGAAAGGAACTCGAACTCGCGATCATCGTGGGGGTGCCGTTCAGCAGGCCGTCCGCCAAACAGGACGCTCTTGTGAACTATTATCAGAACCGTTACGGGAAGGGCTGGGACATGGCCGTCAAGGTGCCTGCGATGCGCAAGATGAGGCAGGCCATAGGGAGGCTTATCCGTTCTGAGTTCGACCGCGGAATGGCTGTCATCCTGGACCGCAGGGTGGCCTCGCTCGAAGGCATTTCCGCAGAACCCCTGTCGGATCCCGTGAAATCCGTGAAAGAGTTCTTCTCGGAGTGGTGAATCCTATTGGATTTAAGTTCTGTTAACCTGTTTTTTCGTGGGTAGTCATAAATATCGTACGGCAGTGCAGGACGTATGCAGATTGAAGTGGACGAAGACGTCAAGCAGATGGTGCTCGAGGCACATCACGATTACAGGGTGTGCACCGCATGTCTGGGCCCCGCCCTCGTATCCACCGATGTGAAAAGCCCCAAGGATTCCGATATCAAGATCCCTGTCGGAGACTACACCATCTATGTTTCCAAGGTGCAGGCCCCCTACATCCGCAGGATCTCGATGGACATGCTCTACGACGAGTATGAGATCGATTCCTGTCCCGCTTTCTATTCTTACAACCAGTCGAACAGGAACGGGCACAACTGACCCGCTCCTGCCGATTCATTTCCTTACTGCCTTATGGGATTTCACGTAGAATATCGCGATCCACAGCACGACAGAGATGATGATCATCCCGATGACGATAGACTCGAGAAGGGTGTAATCCTTCTGGGGTTCGGGTTCGACCAGTGGCTGGACGTTGTATGCGCTCCATGATGAGATGACCTCATCGGAGGCGTAGACCTCGATGGTGTCAAGCACCTCCTGCGGGAAGGCCTCTGCGAACGAGGAGAACAGTTTGCAGTGGACCTCGAGCTCCGTCAGGGAGTTGTTGTTTCCGAACGCCTCGGTACCCAGAGATTCGAGATTCTCTCCGAATACGATGAACTCCAGGGACGATGTCCCAGATATGTAGAATGCCTTGGTCCCCACGGTCTTCACATTGTTCAGATCGATGTATTTCAGACCGCTGCAGTTGTAGAATGCATAGTCTGAAATGTTCGTGACGGACTCGGGAAGTTCCACGTCGGTGAGTCTCACGCAATGGCCGAAACAGTATGCGGGGATGTCGGCGATCCCGTTTCCGAGGGTCACGGTGGAGAGGTTGGAGCACTGATAGAACGCATGGTCCTTGATCAGTCTGACCGAATCGGGAACAGTGAACCTGGTGAACGCATCTCCGTTGCAGGCGTTGAACGCACGGTGTCCGATGAACACCAGTTCGCTGTCGAAGGTGACATATGAAAGACTGTTGCAGTCCGAGAACGCCTCATCCCAGATGTATTCGACCGAATCAGCACGGTAGAGGTTGACAATCGTGGAGTACATCAGCGCCCTGGTGAGGATGCCGCGGATGTTGGAATCCAGGTCCAGGGTCTCCAGTCTGTAGGTTGAATACTGCAGATCATACAGGTCGATGATGTCCGAATCCTTCGAGAACATGAACGCTCCGTCACCGATGTAGGAAACAGGGTAGGAGGTTCCGTCCACGGAGATCTCCGCGGGGATCTGGACGTAGGTTCCGTCGAGGTATCTGTGGATGACCGCGGTCTCATCCACGATGTAATATGTGAACGAGAACGCGTCCTTTCCGTAGGAACCTTGGTATGTCCTGATGACCAGGTCGTCATCTCCGATGGTCCATCCGGAAGCGTCGGGGCTGTAATGCACGGTGACGGTCGACGGAACGGTACCCATGAAACTGGGGGAGTCTCCGAGGAAATAGACGTCTTTTATGGAACCGTTGGTCCAATTGCTCCAGGAGAAATAGTCCACGGTCACGGGGATGACAACGGTCGAAGCGTTCACGACACCGTTCAGGGCACCGGATTCCAGGCCTGTGACGGTGACCCCGTCCGCGGATGAAGGTATGAACAGAGTCTTTCCCATATTATCCAAGGTCATCGAGGTGATCTTGGCGGAACCGGTTATTCCGCTGCCGTCGACATCGCATTCGATGTCACCGTACGGACAGACGACGGTCTTCTTGGCCACGGCGGCGTCCGTCGTACCCACGGCATAGAACTCCAGCAGGTCGGTGGTGAATGTGGTATATTCCCCATCGTAGACGGAATCGTAGGTGGTGATGGCACCCTTGGACGAAATGTTCCAGACACTCGAATTCTGACCCTCGTCGAGTTCCAGGAGAAGGGTCACTGTGGCCTGTGTGTTCAGGGGTTCGAGGTCTCTAACCGTGGCGTTGGCGACCCTCAGATCAACGCGGTAGAACGTGCTGTAATTGATCTTCTTCAGAGCGGTGGTGATCTTGACATTAAGGGGGCCGTTCTCTATCGAGAAGGTCAGGTCCTCTCCGTCGTCGAGAAGAGAGGTCATGGCGGAAAGGGGCATGGATATGGAACCGCGGGGGACCTTGATCTCGGCGATGACCGAGTCTCCGAGCGCTGAGGATATGGCCTGCAGCGAGTCTTTGGAGATCGAAGCGGTCATTCCGTTGGGGTACTGGGAGATGTCGCAGATGACGACCTTTCCGTCGGTCACGGCCAGTTTCTTGGCCAGGGTATCGTCGAATGCGACCGTGATGGTGTTGCCGGAGATGTATCCCGAAGAATCCACGGCCGCTGAGTAGTTTCCGGGGATCTCGGTGACATAGATGTTCGTGTCACCCACGATGATGTAGTTGGTGTCGCACTCTCTGGTGAGGTCGCTGTCCCTGTAAAGTTTTGCCAATGCGGTGCCTTTGAACAGTTCGAGGGGATATGTTTCACCCAATGTTGAGCCATATTTCGCGGTGTATTTGGCTATGGCATTTCCATTGTCCCAGAAGGTCAGAGTATAGTCCCTTCCGGAGGGTTCGAAGTAGGCATAAACATAGGTCACGCCGGTGATGTTGTTCAGGTCCACTTCCACGTAGTTGTTGGGGGTCAGACTCCATCCCGCGAAGGAGTACTGGTACTTGACTGTCGGTTCCCTGGTGGGTTCGGAGGGTAATGTGGCGGCCGTACCGTAGTAGGTCGGAACGCTGGTGATGAGGGACCTGTCATAATTGTAGAAATTGACAGGATATGATCTCAACTGGGCATCGAACACAGGGGTCACGGTGATATCTTCGGTGACCGAAGTGAGGGAATCGCTCCAGGACTTGAACACATAATCGTACTGCTGGGTGCTGAGTTTGACCGGTATGTCCGAGTATGCCGCTGCAGATCCCGGTGACACATATTCATAGCGTATCAGCTGGCCGTCCTCGGTCGTGTACTTGACGCGTACCTTGCCTGTGATGTCATCTATGAACGAAGCCGTGAACGTCGTATCGGAAGTGATCGGGGTGGTGGTGTTTCCCCATTCCACGAATCCCTTTCCAGACACCTCTGGGTCATTGATCTTTGACATATCGATCTGCTTTCCGTATTCCACATTTTGAGTGGCATGTACGGTGCCGTCGGGTAGCAGGAACTGCACGGTGAGGATGTTCTTCATGCATGTTATGGTGTCCGTGTCGGGGTTGGGCTCGTCTCCCCCCTTGTCGATGATGTACTCTCCGCTGTAGGGGTCGGGGGTGGAGATGAGGTAGATACATTCCATGTACGGATAGACGGCAGGGTCGTAATATCCCAGGGTCCAGTCATTGTACGTCCACTTGTGGTCGTTCCAGCACCATTGGCTCCAGTAGGCCCAGGTGTTGTTACCTAGATTGTCGTTTCCGAGGCCGAAAAGGGTGTTGATCCAATCCGAGACGTCATCTCCTCCCGCATCTCCTGTATATGTCTCGATCTCTCCGGGCCAGTTCCTGTTGATAGCATCCTTGAGGACCTCACCCATGGTGGAACCCTCTCCTTTGATCCAGAACCCATGTTCCCTGATCTCAGAGGTGAACACCTTCTTGACGTGCTCGTTCTCGGGGGAGAATCCGTTTGCGAACCTGATGAAGAAATATCCTGTCGATTTAGGTTCGAAGTCCGGGACAGTGTAGGTGACTGTTCCTGAGGTGTCCTTGATCTCGGCAAGGCTCACGCAATATGTGCAGTTGGAGGCCATGTTCTGGTTGGAATTGGTGTTGAATCCCTGCAGGGACCACCCTGAGCTTCCTGGGGCGAGCCACTGGAACACCCTCCAATACTGTCCGGAAGGTGCCGATCTGCCGTCGATCTTCGTGATGGTGGTCTTGGTGAGGTTCAGTTCCATCGTGCGGCCCTGGTCGGCGATCGCTTTATCGATGGCCTCTTTGACAGATTGCACATTGTCGACCGTGGATTTTGTGTATGTCCCGTCCTCGTTCTGGATATACACGTTCACTCCGTCGCAGATATCTGCGGAGGATTCGTCGGAATGGGTAAGGATGACCGCGGACGTAAGGGCCACCAGGACAACTATCAGGATCGCGGTCTTCTTCATGGTATCAGTCCTTGATGTATCTCTTCGGCAGGACGTAGATCTCGCCGTCGAGGTCCAGTCCCACACGGGCGTCGACCTCGTAGACGTCTCTGATCAGCTGTTCGGTGATGACCTTCTTGGGGTCTCCGATGGTCACGATGCTTCCTTTCTTCATGATGACGCATATGTCGCAGTAACGTGCCATCAGCGAGATGTCGTGTTCCGCCACGATGACCGTCATATTGCCGCGGGCGAGGTTCTGAAGGTATTCCATGACCTCCAGTTTGTACTTCATATCAAGGTGGGAGGTCGGTTCGTCGACCAGCATGAGCTTGGGGTTTTGGACATATGCTTTCGCGATGAGCGCACGCTGTTTCTCTCCCGAGGAGAGAAGTGCTACCTTCTTTCTTCTGTAATGGTCGAGACCGAAGGTTTTAAGGGCATCTCTGACGGCTTTTTCATCGTCGGGGGATTCCCACCAGACCTTGTCCACGAAGGGGTACCTTCCGAGCATCACGAGTTCCATCAGGGTCATCCCGAACAGCGGTCCGGGCTCTGCTGGCACATTGGCGATTATCTTCGCGGTGTCAAGCGGTTTCATGGTGTCGGTGCATACGCCGTCGATGGTGATCTTGCCCGTCCAGTCGGTATGCAGTTTCGAGATGCATTTCATCATGGTCGATTTTCCGCATCCGTTGGGTCCGATGAGACCCACCAGTCTTCCTTTGGGGAGGGAGAGGTTGATGTGATGGAGCGCTTCGAAATCACCGAATTTGATGGTCAGGTCCTCGATCTTCAGAAGTTCATCGGAAGACGAACCCTGTTCAGAGGCACGGACGTTCGCAAGGGAATCCTCAGGAACGAGGTTCTTTGTACCCGTCTCGGAAGGTTCTGAGACAGAGCTCAGAGTATCATCCGTCGTAGTTCCGCCCCCTTCTGATGAGCATGTAAGCGAATACCGGGGTACCGATAAGCGCGGTGACCGCTCCGACAGGGATTTCCAGCGGAGCGATGACGACCCTTGCGATGAGGTCGGCGAACAGCATCAGACATGCACCGAGAACGATGGATGCGGGCATGATGAGACGGTGGTCCCCTCCCATGAGCATACGGCAGGCGTGGGGGATGACGAGTCCGACGAATCCGATGACACCGACGAAGGCGACGCAGATCGAGGTGAGGACGGAGGCGACGACCATCATTCCGGCCTTGAACCTCCTGACGTTGAGACCCAACTGTCTCGCCTGGTCCTCTCCGGACATGAACAGGTTGAACTCACGGGCCCACAGCATAGATATGAATGAAATGGCCAAAGCGGGCACCAGGACCAGGAACGCATTCTCCCATGTGATGTTGGCGAAACTGCCGTAGAGCCACCACATGACGTTGGTGAGGTTGTCCTTCTCCAGTGAAAGGAAGATGGTCTGCACAGATGTGAACGCGAATCCGACGATGGTTCCGGCGAGGATGTAGTTGGTGGCAGAACCTCCCGCACCTTCCGCGATACTCAGAGTTATGGCGAAGGCGATGAGGCCTCCGAGGATGGCGGCGAGAGGAATGATGTAGTTGCTGAAGTCGTTGAGCACGGAGATGGAGATCCCGGCGACGACGATGGCGATGGCGAAGCAACCTGCACCGGAGGAGACACCGGTGATGTAAGGGTCCACGAGAGGGTTGCGGATGAGCGCCTGGAACATGCAACCTGCGATGGCCAGTCCGGCACCTACGCCGATGGCGGCAATCGCACGGGGCAGACGGGACTGGTAGACATAGAGCTCTGTGGTGTTCAGGTCGTTTCCGCCCTTCTGGATGGCCGAGATGAGTGCTCCCAGGGCATCGCTGATCGGAATGATGCCTCCCGACGATATAGAAATGGAGATAAGGAACATCACCGCGCAGATGAGGATACCCAGGACCAGGATGATCCTGAATCTTCTCTTCTTGAGTGAGACCTCGCTCCGTTCATCGTCCGGAGAGATCATGTCGTACTGCAGTCCGTGATATCCCTTTTTGAACAGGGAGAACACGTTTTTCAGCGGGCCCTTGCCTTTGTCGGGTCCCGGGCTTCCGTTTTCTTCATCGCTCATATCATTTCCTCTGAGTATTATCGAACCTCTCGGTTCAGTGTCTGTACAGCCATACCGATGCCACCAATGCTACTAAGACCAAGGTGATCGTCGCTATCCATGACCAATGTGCCAGACCCTTTGTTTCGTAATCTATGTTGGCGGTACGTGCACGTTGGTCGCTGCTGGTTTCCGACAGAATGTAGATCGCTCCGTAGTCGTTCCCGACCAGCACCATTCCGTCCACGACGGTCGGTGCGCACATGCTGTAGGCGTTGCCGTTGTAGGGTGACACCTTGACCTTCCACACCACGTTGCCGGTGTCCGAGTCGAAGCACCATACCTGTCCTCCGGTGGCCCCTTCAGTTCCCGGGGAGTAGTCCATACTGTAGATGTTGCCCCCGCAGTAGGTGACCCCTCCGATCGATAATGCATCGGTGGGGTAGCACCACTGGACGCTTCCGTCGTCGACCCATAGTGAATAATATCCGTTGACGAGCTCGATCTCGGTGCCGGCCGTGCGGTCTTTGATCTTCTGGTCGGTCCTGGCGGTGATGTAACAATAGAATCTGTCTCCGTAGGTGACAGGTTTTCCGCACCTGATGTCCTGTTTCCACAGGACCTCGCCGTTCGTGACGTCGACGAGCATGATCCCGCCTCCGGTGGAGCTCATTTCGCCGCCTGAATAGCATACGAGTGCCTTTCCGTTGGAACACACTGATATCGATGACACCTGTCCGACCTTGTTGCCTTCGGTGTCGGTGACGCCAATGTGCCAGACCTCAGTTCCGGTGATCCCGTCGACGCAGAGCAGATTGCCCCCGTAGTTCCCGATCATGACGTATTTCTTGCCGTCGATGTCGCAGACCGTCGGCGGATAATAGTAGAAACATCCGCGGTAATCATTGCCGGGTTTGAAGTTCCAGATCTCCTTGAATCCGTTCTCGCGGTCGATGGAGAAGCATCTCAGGAGACCGTCGGAGGTGCCGAAATACAGTACTCCTGAGTCATACACCATGTTGGTGATCCCGGCGTTGGAGTGGACCCTGTCGTCGGTGACCGAGGTGTCGTCCATACGCTTGATGTAGGTGGTGACCTTGGATCCTTTGCACATGTCACCGCTTACGGAGCCGCTGCTTGTGGAATCGTTGGGCATGAGTTCGAACAGCGGTTCGCCTGTGAAACGGTCGAGACAGTAAATGTGCCAGTTACCCGAACTCACGAGGATCATGTCACCGACGATCACAGGAGTGGTGATCTCGATGTTCGAAGAACTCGAGTATGTGCGGGACCACAGGACCTCCTGGTTGACGGGGTCGAGACAGCAGATCTTTGCAAGACTGTCCATTCCGACCGCACCGTATTTTCCTGCAACTGTGTGATAGATCATTCCGTCCGCGTAAAGGATGGATGCGTCGACCGCACCTGCATAGGTGCTGTACCACTCGAGGGGGGTTGCCACATGGGAAGGTCCGGTGGAGGTGCTGATCCCTGATGATGAGGAGTCTCCGCGGTAGGATGTCCATACTCCCCTGTACTCGGGATTCGAGACGGGAATGGTCAGATCGTTCGGGTAATATGCAAGTGCCAGATAAGTGGAAATGAACCTCTCGGAGACATCGGTGGTAAGGAATTCCCACTCGACGGAGTTCCAGGAATAGACCCTCCAGGAGCATTCCTGGGTATTGTATCCGGTACCGATGGTCACGCTGGTGACACCGTCCACGGAAAGCACTCTTCTCTCTCCGTCGACATCGCCGAAGGTGACCCTGTCGCCGAGTGTGGCGGACAGCATATCCTCGATCGAATGTCCGGAGACGATGGTCACCCATTCTGTATGGCCGTTGCCCATATCGAGCAGCAGCTCGGGTATGGTCTCCTCTTCATCTGGGTCTTCTGCAGATGAGTACCCGACGGAGACCGTGGCCAACAGCAGAAGGAGCACAGGGAACAGGGCGGTCAGTCTTTTTGCCATTCCAACAGCCCCTTTGCTTTGACGTAACGGAGATAACCGTTCTCCTCGTCGTTGTATGAATTGTTGTAATACTTCACGCCCACCACATCTGTGGGGTCGGCCTCGATGAACGAATCCGGGTCGAGGATCTTAGCCATGAGTTCCAGTGCCTCGGGAAGTCTGGCACCGGAACGGGACAGCAGACTCGCCGCATCGCCGGAGAAGACGTACACGTCGCCGTTGATGTAGGCGGGCGTCTTCTTCCACATGTCGTTGAACTGTGACAGCAGTTTGCGGTATTCCCTCTGCGAGGAGATCTCCTCGGTGTCGTAGATCACGATGATGATGTCCGGCTGACGTTCGTACACGATCTCTTTCGACACCATGAACCAGGAGCTGGAATCTTCTGCGAAGATGTTCTCCGCTCCGAGCGATTCGAGCATGTTGGTGATGTATGTGCCAGATCCCGCAGTGTAGGGAGAGTCGCTGACCCCGAGGGACACGAAGACCTTCTTTCCCTGAAGGTTGGTGATGTTGCAGATGGTGTTCAGGGTCTCGGACACATCGGAGATGTATTCGTTGCCGACCTCCGAGAATCCGAGTGCGGAGGCGCAGATCCACAGGTTCTTGAGAAGATCGTCCGTGGTCACTGCATTGTATAGTACAACGCAGGATATTCCCGCCTTGCGGAGCTTGTCGGCCATGGTGACATGTTCCCCTGTACCCCCGTCAAGGAAGACAATATCGGGATTCTCCCCCACGACCTTCTCGAAGTTGGGGTCGGTGTATCCTCCGACGATGGAGACCTTGCCGCTGTTCTGGTCCTCGACCAATGCATTGGGATAATCACTGTAACGGTCGGTACCGACGATGTACTCCCTGCCACCGATCGCACATACGGTCTCCGTGACGGACGGTGCGAGGGTGATGATCCTCAGTTTCTCCCCGAGCTGATTGGCACCGCGGTTGGCATAGCTGTAGTATGTGAAACCTGTCTGGTCCACAGCGGGCATCATCTCGCTGCCGGTTCCGGTCCTCGCCCAGGAGATGATCTCCTCTCCGTACACCACATATGTGTTCGGATTCTCGATTTCGACCCAGTTGTTGTCATCGTCGAGGACGTACATTCCCCAGCTGACGTTGCGGAGTTCCGGTTTGTTGTTCACAGAATAGATCGAACCGTCTGAGTTCTCGACGACCTCATACCCTTTGGACGCGCAGACCAGGTCCAGGGCATCCCTGCCGGTCATGCCCTCGGTGAACTCCATCTCGTTCCATTCCACGTTGTAGTATGCGAAATCCAGCATGACGCCCTGTTTGGGGTCTGCTGAGTCCACAGTGAATCCGACCAGGGAGACCGTTCCCACTGAAAGGATGATAATGAGAAAGGCGGAGGTCAGTTTGATGGATGAAGCGTGCATAAGGGTTCCCCTTCATTTCCCACGGTTTGGGAAATGGATTAAATTCGGATGTATAGACCGACTTTCGATAATCGGCCTTTTTTCGATGAGAAATAAATGTATTATGCACTATTTATTGATTGATACATATCTTCCAATTAACATTTATTTACAAAATTATCATTAATAATAACTTATACCATAATGCCAATGTAAAATAAAGTAATATGAACAATTACAGAATATTACCGAAGCGATGTTAAATTGGATGTGAACGGGATTCACATCTGACGGACGGTGTTCTCCGCACATTGGGTGGCGAGGCCGACGATGTCGGTCTTTTCATAATATTCCTGAGTGCGGTTGAGCTGGGACTCGGTGACCACTTTCTTGGGGACGATGGTGCATCCCTTCGCCGGGAGGTTGGAAAGTTCGAAGGTCCCGATCTTCTCGGCGATGTCGATGATCTCCAGTTTGTCGTATCCGATGAGCGGTCTTAGGATCGGGAAATTGACCCCGACGACCTCGGAACGGATGTTGAGAAGGGTCTGCGATGCGACCTGGCCGAGCGAATCACCCATGACGATGGCGGAGGCACCGAGTTTCTTGCACAGTTCCTTCGCGGTGAGTTGCATGACATGTTTGCACATGACACATTGGTAAAGGCTGTCTATCTTCTCAGAGATGGCCTTCTGGGAGACCCCGTGGGGGGCCACATAAAGAGGCATCTCCTGTCCGGTGACCTTGCGCAGCTGTTCGGTGAGGCGGACGGCCCTGTTCATGAGACCGTCGTCCGCATAGGGGCGGTTGTCCATGTGCAGGAGGATCACTTCTGCACCGACCTTCGCCATAAGGTAGGCTGCGACCGGGGAATCGATTCCGCCGGAAAGGAGACACACTACCTTCAATTGTTTACGCCTCCGAAATCGATGGCGGGCATGAGTCCGGAACCTTCGTACTCGTCGCCCTCGTCGAGCATGGCGTAGAGGGTCTTCACGAACTCGTGAAGGGAATCGACCTCGGACCTCAGCTTGGAGATCTCGGTCTTCAATTCCTCGATCTGGGTCTTTTCGGATCTGCCGCTCATATTTCGACATCCCCGTAGTCGTCGGCAAGCTTCCTGGTCTGGGAACGTTTGCACTTGGGGCAGAACACGTTGTTCTTTCCCTTTCTGACGAGTTCGGTCTTGCAGATGCCGCACTGGGAGCGGACGACTCCGAGGTGGGGCTCTTTGGTGGTGAGCTGAAGGGAGGGTTTGACGCTGATGACCTTTCCGCGGACGAGGTCTCCTTTGCGTAGTTCGTTGGCCACATTGTCAGTGTAGTCTGGTGAGATCTTGGAGACGTGGATGGTGGCGACGGTGCTGCTCGCGATGTCCCTCTCGCTCCCCTCTTTCACAAGGGCGGTGGCGGTGGCCATGGTCTTGCGGGTGTCGTCGATGTTCAGGTAGACGATGTCCCCGATCTGAAGGATGTTCGGGGGGTTGAACGAAACGACCTTGGCAACACATTCGTTGTCATCGAGCACCAGGGTTCCGACCTGTGCGGCGTAGATTTTTCCGTCTCTGACATAGGTGCCCTCGGAGGCCACATATTCCTCCTCCACTGCAATTTCATCTCCGGGCAGAACTTGTTTTCCAGTCATGTGTTGTCTCCTTATCTGATAACCACCGCGGCAATTTCCACGGTCTGTTTCGTTTTGGTATGGAATGAGAAAGTATGCGGGATTTGGTACTTATAAATTCTATAGCGCTCGAGCGTACGGCCTTTTTCCTCGGCGTACTCTCTGATGAAGTCCAAGGTGTTCGCCATGTGGATGGAATACACAACCTCCGCGGATTCCATGGCTTTATCCAGGAACGGTCTGTCCGCGTTGCGGTTCTGACTTCCGAACGGGGGATTCATCAGCACTGTGTCCGCGCCTTCGGAGACCGCTCTGACATCGGACAGCTTCAGTGCGATGTCGAGTCCGAATCTGTCGATGTTCTCTCTTGCGATATTCAATGCACTTTCCGAAACGTCGTATCCGACCACCATTCCCGCCCCCATGAGGGCGGCGGCGATGGAGAAGATCCCGGTTCCGCATCCGAGGTCCATGACCTTCATCCCCTCGATGTCGCCCGAACAATATGCGTCGTAGACGATGTCCGCAGCGATCACGGCGGGGGTGGGATACTGCTCGAGGCGGGCGACAGGGTCCCTGAAGGGCTCCACCTTCTCGAGCGCGATCTCGAGGTCTTTCTTTTTCATTGTCTGGGACATTGAATACGGATATTTGAAAACAGAGTCAGAATTCGAAATTCGTAAAAAAATAATTATTATTCGAAGGCAAAATACGAATTTCGTTTTGATAAGTTTATGTATGATTTCGTGATAAGAAAAACAGGTACGTTGTACTGACCCGACCAAGGGGGCGTCATACTGGTAAGAATCAAGAGAGCAATCATTAGTGTATCAGACAAGACCGGCGTCGTCGATTTTGCAAAACAGCTCCAGGAAATGGGCGTCGAGATCATCTCGACCGGGGGCACCTACAAACTTCTGAACGAGAATGAGATCCCGGTCAAAGAGGTCGCCGAGGTCACGGGATTCCCCGAGATGCTGGACGGCCGCGTGAAGACCCTTCACCCGAACATCCACGCCGGAATCCTCGCCAGGAGAGATGTGCCAGAGCATATGAAGGCCATCGAATCCATGGGCATCACCCCCGTCGATATGGTGGTCGTCAACCTTTACCCGTTCAAACAGACCGTCCTCAAACAGGGCGTAACCCTCGACGAAATCATTGAGAACATCGACATCGGCGGACCCAGCATGATCCGTGCCGCCGCCAAGAACTATAAGTCCGTGGCAGTGGTCACCGAACCCCGTCAGTACGGAATGGTCATCGGCAACATGATCGCCAACGACGGAGACCTCGACGAGAAGATCCTCGGCAAGCTGATGGCGGACGCATTTATCGTCACCGCCAACTACGATGCCATGATCGCAAGCCAGCTCCAGCCTCTGTTCTCCAAGGAGCTCTTCCCCGAGTCCTGGCCCCAGCCTGTCGAGAAGGTATGCGACCTCAGGTACGGAGAGAACCCCAATCAGAAGGCTGCCTTTTACAAGAACCCCTTCACCGCCGGAGTCACCGTCGCCAAGGCGGAGATCCTCCACGGAAAGGAACTTTCATACAACAACATCCTCGATCTCGACAAGGCGCTCGACATCGTCATGGATTTCGAGAGGCCTACCGCGGTCGTCATGAAGCACACCAACCCCTGCGGACTTGCCAGCGACGACACCATCTCGAAGGCGTTCCGCACCGCCTACGATGTCGACCCGCTTTCCGCGTTCGGATGCGTCATTGCACTCAACCGCAAGTGTGATGTCGAGACCGCCAAGATGATCCACGAGTACTTCGTCGAGGCCGTCATCGCACCCGATTTCGATCTCGGTGCACTGGAGGTCCTCGAACTCAAGAAGAACATCCGTCTCCTCAGGACCAACCAGCCCATCGGACCCGAATACCGCGTCCGTGAGATGAAGACCAAGAAGGTGCAGGGCGGACTGCTCGTGCAGACCGATGAGGATGTCCTCGTCGACCCCAACAACCTCAAGGTCGTCACCAAGCGCGCTCCGACCCCCGATGAGGTGCACTCGCTTCTCTTTGCATGGAAACTTGCGAAACACGTGACCTCCAACGCCGTCGTATACGTCCGCGGAGAGCATGCAGTGGGAATCGGTGCCGGTCAGATGAGCCGTGTCGATTCGGCCACCATCGCCTCCTTCAAGGCAAAGGAACCCACCGAGGGATGCGTAATGGCGTCCGATGCGTTCTTCCCCTTCAGGGATGCCGTCGACACCGCCGCCAAGGCAGGAATCACCGCCATCATCCAGCCCGGAGGAAGCATCAGGGACCAGGAGTCCATCGATGCCGCCAACGAGCACAACATCGCGATGGTTTACACCGGCTGCCGTGTCTTCAGGCACGGATGAAACAGTCCCAGAAACAGTAAAACAGAAACCCCGGCATCGTGTTTTCCGCACGGTGCCGGTCTTTTGAAGTTTGGCTGGATCAGTGTTTGTCCGGATCCGAGTTCACAATGCTCTCTTCGCTGATGATGTCTTCAGGAAGAATGGATTTTCCCGCGGCCTTTCTGGCCATGTGTCCGCCGGGTCCTCCCCTGGCATCCCTGGCCTTGTCGACGCATTCCTTCTTGTCACAGAGGAAGGCGGCGAACAGTACCTGAGTGCAGGTCGCACCGCAGAATTCGCATTTGTACTGGCTGAAATCCAATACCATGCAGAAGAAATGGGCTCGGTCGTATTAGTCGATATCCATCGAGAAATGGACGGCTTTCGGAGAATGCGTTAGTTCGCCGAGTGAGACTATATCCGCGCAGCCTGCGTAATCGGCCACGTTCTCGGAGGTTATGTTGCCGGAGACCTCCAGAAGGATCTCTGGGTCGATGGCCTTGACTGCCTCCTTGAGTTCTTTGGCGGCGGCGGGCTTGAAATGGTCGGCCATGATGATGTCGGCACCGGCCTTCGCGGCTGCGATACCTTCATCATAATCGAGCACCTCGATCTCTATTTTTATGCCTTCTGGCACATCCTTCATACGCTTCACGATCCCGTCCAATCCGCCGACCGCGGCGATGTGATTGTCCTTGACCATGACCATGTCGTAGAGGCCGAATCTGTGGGGCCATCCTCCGCCGAGGGCGACCGCCTTCTTCTCGAAATATCTGAAACCGGGCGTGGTCTTGCGGGTGGCGGCGATGCGGAGGTTCGGATCCAACACGTGGACCTTCGTGTATATACTGTGGGTGAGGGTGGCGATCCCGCTCATCCTCATCAGGAAGTTCAATGCAGTACGTTCGCAGGTCATGAGGGACCTGAGCGGCCCTTCGATCCTGAGGACAACAGTGCCAGCAGAGACAAAATCGCCGTCATTGACAAGCGGTGTCGCTTTGGCGTTGAGTATGGAAAAAACGGTGATAGCCTCATCCAGGCCTGCTACGACAGCATCCTGTTCGACCGTGATCACCGCTTTGCCGTCCATGTCCGGGAGGAAGATGTCCGACGTTATGTCGCCGGGACCCACATCCTCCTCCAGGAACGGGCGTATGTCCGGGGTTCTCATATGTCCAGCTCGAACGGGACATTGACCTGCGGAAGGATCACGTTGTAATCCTCCAGGTCGGGGAGGAAGAGCTCCCTGGTCTCGGAGTGCATGATGATGACGTTCTCGGGGTCGCAGGCCTTGATGAACTCGACGATCTGGTCATGTCCGGCGTGGGCGGAGAAGTCGAACTTCTGCACTTCGCAGGCGACGTTGACGATCTCTCCGTCAAGGTCGATGCAGCCTTTCTCCATGAGCATCCTTCCGTTGGTGTCGTCGGCCTGGTATCCGACGAGGAGGATGGCGTTCTTGGGGTCGTCCTTGAGGGTCCTGAGGTAGGTGAGGACAGGTCCTCCGTCGAGCATACCTCCGGTGGTGACGATGATCTGGCCCTGGACGGCCTTCTTCCTCATCGAGCTGTTGCGGACCTCGTTGAAGGTCCTCTTGGCTGCTTTGAGGGATTTGGCGTTCCTGATGTACTCGGGGTACTCGAGGAAGAGGTTGGTGACGCTCCTTCCCATTCCGTCGACCCACATCTCGTAGCCCAGGTTCTTCAGCAGGAGCATGATCTCCTGGGTCCTTCCGACTGCGAAACAGGGGATGATGACCCTTCCTCCGCGGTCGATGACCTCGTCGATCTTGGCGATGAACGCGTTGATGGTCTCCTCCTTCGGGGGGTGGTTCCTGCCTCCGTAGGTACCCTCGATGAAGAGGTTCTTACAGTCCCTGGGTCTTGCTCCGAGCACCAGTTTCTGGTCTTCGGTGTGGATGTCTCCGGAGTAGATGGTGCTGTTGTCGCCCTGGAACTCGAACATGGTGGCACCGGGGACGTGGCCTGCCGCGCGGAAGGTGACGTCGATGTTGCCGAGTTCGATGGTGTCGTCGAAGGTGAGGGGGACCACGTGTTTCATGGTGGTCTCGATGTCCCTCTGGGTGTAGGGCTGGGGGTATCCCTCGGCCTTTGCGATCTTGAGGCTGTCGTACATCATGAGTTCGGCGATCTCTGCGGTCAGGGGGGTCGTGAACAGTTCGCAGTTCTGCTTTCCGCACACTGCGGGGATCATACCGCAGTGGTCGAGGTGGCTGTGGGTGAGGAATGCGTGATCGATCTTTCCGGGGACCGGGAGGGGGTACTCCGGAGGTTTCGTCGGGCTGATCCCGTATTCAACGAGCATGGTCTTGCCGTCGCCTTCCATGGTCATGGCCATACGTCCGACGATGTCGGCCCCGCCGAGGAAGTTGAATTTCATTTTCATAGGTTTTGATCTCCTTTGATTGCCTGTCGTGGCGTGAATGGAGCAGTGCTCCGTGACATTGAACGCATCATATTATGTGCGTGAATATTGCACTAAATCGGTAGTCCTATATTATAATTGTTTGAAGAGAAAAGCTGGAAACGGTGGGAACGGGGGTCGGATGAAGGGTCCGACCCGAGCGGTTTTCTGCAATAGACCCAGACAACGTATTTTGCACACTTCGGGGAGAATGTTGTGTTAATGTGCCAGACGTTCGTTTCTCGATATTTGCCGAGGCCGTCGTGGCACAAACTATTATACTGGGATTGTAATACAAAGGGCATGAATGGTTGGGCAAAATGTGCCGGTTCGTTGTCCATACTCGCCGGCCTAATTTACTTCGTTGCCATCGTTCTTGCCGTGAACGACAACATCAGTCTCGGCGATAACGCATTGGCTGTTTTCATCAACAATGATACTTTCGAACTGCTGGCATTGATTGCGGGCGGAATTCTTGCCATCGGCGGTCTTTTCGCCATCGTAGCAGGTACAGAGTGCAAATACAGCGCAGCTCCTGTCCTTGGTGCGATGCAGATCGTCGCCGGCATCGTGATCGTCATCACCGCACTCAAAGACGTCACAAACCTCACTGCACAGGCCGTTGAGGTCAGCTACCTCATCAGCTTCCTTCTCATCGCCGCGGCACTTGTCGTCCTCGGTGTCCAGAAAAGGGTCTTCAGCATCTCCATCGCTTCTCTTATCCTCGCATACTGTGTCTTCGACCTCTATGTGCTCGGAACCTACGAGGGTATGATCTCCGTTCTCGTCGGAGTCGTCATCGTCGTCTTCTCCGGAGCAGCCCAGTTCATCCCCGCTGCAAAGGTCGAGACCGAGGCAGTCGAGGCCGCACCTGTCGCCGAGGCAGAGATCGTCAGGACCCCCGCTTCCGCACCTGTCGCCGCCAACGCACCCCTTGCAAGGCCGGAACCCGCAAAGGAAGAGGCCAAACCTGCCGAGAAGGCAAAGCCTGCCCCCAAGGCCGCCCCTGCAGCCGCAGCAGCCACCAAGGATGCACCCAAAGCCGAACCCGCAAAGGCAGAACCTGCCAAAGAGGAAGCCAAGCCCGCACCTGCCGCTGAGCCCGCCAAAGAGGAACCCAAGGCAGCCGAACCCGCTCCCGCAGCAGCCGCAGAAGCACCCAAAGCAGAACCTGCAAAGGAAGAGCCCAAGGCAGCCGAACCTGCCAAAGAGGCAGCTGCAGTCGCAGCCACCGCAGCAGCCGCAACCGTTGTTGCAGCAGCCGCCGCTGAAGAACCCAAAGAGGAGCCTAAGGAAGAGCCCAAGAGCGAATCCGACATCCTTCTTGAGCAGGGATGGAACACCGCCGTCGCCGCTGTCGGAGAGGACAAGGCCGAGGCAATGGATGACCAGGAAGTCATGGCAACTGTAAAGGACGCCGATCCCGAACTCTACGCCAAGCTGTCCGCTCTTACCGGAATCGTCATCGCAGACAAGGCAGCCGAGCCTGAGCCTGTCGCAGAAGAGCCTAAGGAAGAGCCCAAGAGCGAATCCGACCTCCTTCTCGAGCAGGGATGGAACACCGCTGTCGCCGCTGTCGGAGAGGACAAGGCCGAGGCGATGGACGACCAGGAAGTTATGGCAACTGTAAAGGACGCCGATCCTGAACTCTACACCAAACTGTCCGCCATCACCGGAATCGTCATCGCAGACAAAGCAGCCGAACCTGAACCCGTTGCAGAGCCTGTCGAGGAAGCACCTGTTGCCGAACCCGTCAAGGAAGAGCCCAAGGCCGCAGAGCCTGCTCCCGCAGCAGAGGTCAAGGAAGAGCCCGCCAAAGAGGTCGCTGCAGTTGCAGCCGCCGCAGCAGCCGCAACCGTTGTGGTAGCAGCCGCCGCAGAAGAGCCTAAGGAAGAGCCCAAGACCGCAACCGACCTCCTTCTCGAGCAGGGATGGAACACCGCAGTCGCCAATGTCGGCGAGGAGAGGGCAGAGGAGATGGATGACTACGAGATCATGGCCGTCCTCAGCATCGTCGACCCCGAGCTCTACCGCAAGCTGTCCATTCTGACCGGAATCGTCGTCGCCACCAACGAGGAAGAGCCCGTCGTCGAGGTCGCCGCTCCCGAAGAGGAGGAATATGACCTGAGCGAACTCGGACTCGAGCCCGACACCCCCGCAGGATTCCTGAGAAGGGCCTGCTGGAACAAAGGTCTCCGCTGCAGGAAGGACTACGGACCCCACTACATCCCCATCGCCTTCGTCAAGAACAAGGTCGCGGTCTATGTCGACGGAGATGTCCCAGACAACCGTAACGATGAGGAACTCAAGAGCAAATCCTGGATCGTTCTCCACTTCAAGGCGGCCGACATCACCGACGGTGCAGCACAGGCACAGGTCATCTACGACGCTGTCAAAGAGAACACCCGTGCTCTCAAGAAGAAGAAATCCAAGAGCGGAAAGGCCAAGAAGCGCTGATCCCCATCGGGGGATTATTCCCCCGAAAACCTCTTACTTCCCGGCATCCACTATTTTGGTGTGCTGGGACATTTGTTTTTCATGACCTTCGGCACCCTCTCGGATGCTGTTTTCCCGATCTTTTCGGATTTTAGGAACTGGTGAATAATAACTTTTAAGAAATAGATTATCTATGCTTTAGGCGATA
>CAVGRR010000001.1:0-93070 GCA_963631655.1 Eggerthellaceae bacterium | reverse complement strand
TTTACGGTCAAATGATCAAAGGAATGTCTGAAAACCAGATTGTCCAATGACATTTGACGTTACGATAGTTTTCCGATCAGAACCTCCCTGCGGGGAACATATCAGAACTGACCGCAGAATCGATTTCCTTTACCAGGTTCATGTCCAGACTGTCGGCAATGTGCATTATGCCCCCTTCGCCTGCAAAGACATGTCCGCTCAGATTGTCAGCGGTAGGCTTCATGTATCCGCCGTCGGATCCGAGGAACATGTATCCTTCGAAAGTGTTGGTTCCGATGTATGTGATCCCGCTGTCGAAGTGGATCTCAGACACTCTGTGAAGCGGAGTGCACCATGCGGGCGCACAGTCCGTATAATCTACTCCGACACCGTCGGTTCCGGCAGTGAGTCTCAGAGTGATGATTCCGTGGCATCCGTCGAATGCAGGATACTTGGCGGAATATACACAGTCAAGAGTGATCGGAAGGGTGAGATCGGTCAGCTTGCCGCAGTTGAAGAAAGTGTGATTGCCCAGGGATTCCACGCTGTCCGGGATCACAAGAGAAGTGAGGTTCAGCTCACGGAACGCATCGGACCCGATGCTCTTGATACCGTCCTCGAACACGATCTCCTTCAGAGTTCCTCTGCACTGGTACCAGGGGGTGAGCTGATACCAGGAGTTGTTTCCTTCGTAGGCGGAATAGTTGAATCCGTATCCTGAACCGGGAGTGAAGGTGATCTTTTCGAGTCCGGTCGCATCCCTGAAGGCGGCGCGGCTTTCGAGCCATACCGTGTTGAGGCTGATGGGAAGGGTCAGATCGTTCACTCTGAGGTTATAGAAGGTAAATTTGCCGATAGAAACAAGCGAATCGGGAAGCACTACCTTTTCCGCATGGGTCCTATAGAACATGTAATCCCCGATGTGGGTAACGCCTTCTTCGATGATCAGGGTCTTCAGACAGTTGGTCCTGTTCCAGGGGAGGTAGGAATCAGCGAACGTATCGTCATAATCGCCTCCCGATCCGGAGGTACCTTTGGTTATGGTGATCTTTTCGAGAGACCGATACAGATCGGTGAACGGATGGCGGCCTGAGACCTCTTCCAGAGCGGTGATCGGAACAATGAGCTCCTTGATGTTGCATCCGGAGAACATATATCTTCCCAGATACGGGACATCCTCGGAGATGACGACCTTTTTCGCGACATCACCGTTGAGGTTCCACGCTGCCAGATCCTGGTGGCTGGAGGTTCCCCAGACGGAATAGTCGAACGGGACCCCGTTTCCCCGGGTGATGGTCACGTTTTCGATCGCTCTGCATCCCTCGAATGCAGGATAGTCCGTGTTGCCGTAGGAATTGAGGCTTACAGGAATGGTGAGGTCGGTGAGTTCCGTGCAGTTGTAGAAACAGTGGCATCCCAGGATGACCACTGTGTCGGGGAGCACAAGAGAAGTGATGTTCAGCTCGCGGAAAGCGTCGGCTCCGATACCTTGGACCCCGTCCACGAAGTTGATCTCCTTCAGGCAGGCCCTGCTCAGGTACCAGGGGGTGTTCTGGTACCAGTTGTTGCTTCCCTCATAGGCGGCATAATCGCATCCGTATCCGTCGGTTCCGCAGGTGAAAGTGATCTTTTCAAAGCAGTAATCCCCTGCAAAGGCAGGAAGCATGTCAGAAGATACCGCGTTGAGGGTGATGGGGATCGTGAGCTCTTTGGCGTGTGTGCAGCCTGCAAATGCCCACTCTCCGAGATGTGTGATGGAATCACCGATGATTATCTTGGTGATCCTGTAGGAATAGGTGCTCCACGGAGCATCTGTGTAACAGTAATCGTATACTTCCCCGGAACCGTATATCTCCAAGGTACTGTCCGAATCGAACTTGTAGTATGCGGCCGGTCCGCACTGACCTTCATCGACGATCTCCGCAGAAGAACTGTCCGTCTCCACGTGGAGGACGAACAGTACCGTCATTGCAGAAGCGATGACTGCTAGAATTGTCAAGGCAGCCCTGAGTTTCAGTGAACTGTCAGTTGTTATTTTGCTGTAAATAATATCATCCCTGTTTTATGTTGTTTCAATCATACCAAAATAAAGTCGTCCGACCCTGTCTGGTAATCCGATTCGAAGATCAATTCAAAATTGCACTTGGAATCAGATCTGATCACAGAATTCAGATTCTCAAATGAGTTCGGAACACTACTGTCGACCTCTGCGACATAGCCGGTCACAGTGGTTTTCGAAGCGATACCGAACGAGTTGTCCACAATATACTTCACACCTTCTCCGTAGAACGTATGTCCGCTCAGATTGGCAGCATTGGTTTTCATAATGTTGCCGTCCTGATCAGCGAAACTGTACACTGTGAAGGTGTTGACCCCAAGATACCTGATCCCGCTGTCGATGGTTATCGTTCTAACCCATTCGTACGGGTAATTCCAGAACGGAACGACTCCGATGTAATCATGTCCGACACCGTCGGTTCCGGGTGTCAGCCTCAGTTTCTCAAGATAGCAGACCCCCTCGAATGCCGGATACTTGGCAGAACAGGTGCTGTCGAGGGAGACAGGGATGGTGAGCGAATACAGGAACTTACATTGGAAGAACGTATGGCAACCCAGGGATTCGACAGTGTCAGGGATCACCAGAGTGTTGATGATCAGGTTGCGGAACGCATCGGATCCGATGTGTCTGATGCCTTCTGCGAAGTTGATCTCCCTCACAGTACCGTTGCTCTGATACCAGGGGGTCTTCTGATACCAGCAGTTGGATCCCTTATATGCAGCGTAATCCTGCCCATATCCGGAACCGGGTGTGATATTCACCTTTATGAGTTCGTTGACGCCGTCGAATGCGGGGTAACCATCGAGCCATACGGTATTGAGGCTGATCGGAACGGTCAGATATTTCATGGTGCATCCGGCAAAGGTGTATTTGCCGAGGGAGACGAGCGAATCCGGGAGAACGACCGTCTCCGCATTGCAATGATAGAAGGCATAATCTCCGAAGTGGGTCACACCGTCCTCCACAGTAAGAGTGAGAAGACGAGGAGCACAGTTCCAGGGATTGTAATTCTGGGTATTGGAGTTATAATCACATCCTCTTCCGGTACCTTTAGTTATGGTGACCTTCTCAAGGAAATCGTATGTGCCGCTGAACGCCTTGCTGTCACCGCAGTTCACATTTACAGGAATGGTGAGTTCACCGATGTTGCACTGATAGAACGTGTATTTTCCGAGAGATACAACGTCATCAGCGATGGTGATCTTCTTTGTGATATTGTGATTCATATTCCAAGGTGCCAGGCCGGAACAGAGCTGACCGCCCCACCAGCTGGAATAATCGAACGGAACCCCGTTTCCGCGGGTGAAGGTGACCTTATTGACCGCCAAGCAGCCCTTGAATGCAGGGCACACTATGTCACCATAGGAATTGAGGCTTACCGGAAGGGTCAGTTCAGTCAGTTTCTCACAGTTGAAGAAACAGTGGCTTCCGAGCAAGGTGACACTCTGAGGAAGTTCGACGGAGGTGATGTTCAGCTCACGGAACGCATCGTTTCCGATATGGGTGACCCCGTCGGCGAAGTCGATCTCCTTCAGATAGTTTCTGCTCTCATACCATGGAGTGTTCTGATAATAGCAGTTGCTTACATCATATGCGGCATAGTCGTATCCGTATCCGCCCTTTCCGAGGGTGAAGTGAATCTTTTCAATCTTGTAACAGCCCGCAAAGGCAGGGAACGAATCTGAAACCACGCTGTTTACAGTGATAGGTATGGTGAGCTCGGTGACATGTTTCAGGCCGATGAACGCCGATGCTCCGAGCTGGGTGATCCCGTCACCGATGACGATCTTCGTGATATCATCACGGTGGTCATACCACGGAGAGTGCGTGAAACCGTTGTAGTCATACATGACACCCGATCCGCATATCTCAAGGGTGCCGTTCGAGTAGATGTAATAACAGGCGTTCGGCCCGCACCATCCGCACTCGGTGAACTCGGCGGAGGAACTGTCCGTCTCCGTGTGGAGGACGAACAATACGGTCACTGCCGAAGCAGCAACAACCAGGATCGCCAGGACCGCCCTGATCCTCAGAGAACTGTCCGTTGTTATTTTGCTGTAAATATTACCATCTCCGTTTAGAGGTGTTTTTCGGCTGTTTCAGGCCTTCTGCACCAGCATGATGTTGAACGTCGACTCAGTTGCACAGCCTTTGTTCGATATGTAGACTATGTGTAGACTATTTGTAAAACTCTGAAAATCTTCATATACAAGAAAAATTCAGTATCACGTACTTCAGATAAATCGTTCTTCGATAATATACACCGAATGTTTGATTAAAATAATGTAATGATAATTTCAATTATCAAAAATTAATAGTATTACTTACAAATATTGCAAAATTGTTTTAAACATATGACATTATGCCCGTAGATCTGATTCGGTTTGAGAGGAGGGTTTCTGTCCCGGGAAACCCTCCTCTTTCATCAACACCTGCTCTCTAGGGACATAGATACCATGATCGAATTCAACTCAGCTAAAGTTTCCTGTTTCACAACCGAACTCGGGTCCGTACACTCGGAAGGTATGCAACCGGTTATCATTTCATCAGGACCGATCGCATCCGATGTACCGAAAACAGACTGCATCACGCCGTTCTCACCGATGAATGTGCGTCCGCTCAGATAATCCGCTGAGATCTCCACCTTTTCGCCATTCACAGAGAAGGTGTATCCGTAGAATGTGTTCTGTCCGATGTACTGAATATTACTGTCAAAGGTTATGTTACATGCCAATGTGGCCCCGTTGTTAACCCAAGGCGGATAATATCCTTCAGAGTAATCGAATCCGATACCGTCCGTTCCTGCAGTGAGATGCAGGACCTTGATCGGTACACCCTCGAATGCGGGGTATTTTGCAGTTGCAACACTGTCTATGGTTATCGGAATGGTCACGTCGGTCAGATAATAACAGTTGAAGAATGCGTGTGATCCCAAACATACAACCCCGTCGGGGATCACTATGGAATTGATGTACAGGTCACGGAACGAGTCCCCTCCGATGGTCTTTACCCCGTCATCGAACACGATCTCCTTCAGCACGGTCCTGCTCTGATACCAAGGAGTGAACTGATACCAGCTGTTGCTTCCTTTGTAGGCGGCATAGTTGAATCCATATCCGGAACCGGGAATGAATGTGACCTTTTCCACTCCGGTCACCGATTCGAATGCAGGATAATTGTCGAGCCATACGGCATTGAGACTGATCGGGATGGTGAGGTATTTCACATTGCTTTCCCAGAACACATTTTCACCCAAAGAACCGAGCGAGTTCGGAAGGGTTATGGTCTCTGCCTTACATTGACGGAATGCATAGTTTCCGAGATAGTTCACACCTTCCTCCACAATGAGCGTCTTGAGATTCGATGCTATGTTCCAAGGGTTGTATTCATACGTGTAGTAACCGTAATCACATCCCCTCCCGTTGCCTTTGGTGATTGTCACCTTTTCGAGAGAGGAATAGTTGTAGCCGCCTTCGCAGAATGCCTTACTGGATCCGCACTCTGCACTCGCCGGGATGGTGAGCTCCTTGATATTGGTGTTATAGAACATGAATTTTCCAAGCGAGGTGACATTGTCAAGGATGATGATCGTCTTCAGTGAATCGGTCATGTTCCAGGGGGCGAGTTCTGCATTGCAGACACCCCATCCCCACCAATTGGTATAATCGAACGGAACTCCGTTTCCGGGGGAAAATGTGACCTTCTGGATGGCTGTACAACCGTAGAAAGCGGGATAATCCTCATTTCCGTAAGAATTGAGACTGACAGGAATTGTCAGTTCGGTGACTTTGGTACAGTTGAAGAAACAATGGTTTCCGAGCGAGGTGACGGTATCGGGAAGCACAATGAACGGGATGTTCAGTTCGCGGAAGGAATCCGTTCCGATGTGTATGATTTTGCCTACAAAGTTAAGTTCTTTCAGAACAGCCCTGCTCTGATACCAAGGTGTGTTCTGATACCATGAGTTCGAACCAGGGTATGCGGCATAATTGATTCCGTACCCGTCCGTTCCGTACGTGATGTCGATCTTTTCGATATTGGTACATCCTGCAAAAACCGGATGTTCATCTGATTTCACGCTATTGAGGGTGATCGGTATGGACAGTTCCTTCAGATTCGTTAAGTTCACAAATGCCGAATCTCCGATCGAAGTGACCTCATACCCAATGACGATTTTTGTAATATCGTCGCGGTATTCATGCCAGGGTGTGTCGTCGATGCTATTATAGTTATACATGGCACCGGACCCTTCTATGAGCAATATGTTATTCGAGTAATACTGATACCAGGTGTGCTCACCGCACCACCCATCATCTATCAGTCCCGCAGAGGAACTGTCGGTCTCCTCGTGAAGGACGAACAACATCGCCATTGCGGATACGATGACCGCTATAATGATCAGAACAGTTCTGAACTTCGACGAACAGTCCGTTGTTATTTTACTGTGAATGTTACCATCTCCGTTTTGTGATATTTTCAGCGGATTCAGATCATCCGAATCATTTGACATCAAGATCTAGGTATGATGTGTAGCTTCATTCAATAGGTAGACACAATGTAGACTATATGTAAAACTCCGAAAATCTTCATATACCAGAAGAATTCAGTATCAGATACCTTAATTAAAGAAATTAACTCGAATAAATTCCAATTTTAAAATAAATTAATTGTAAAATTTAATATTGTTTTCAAAGAATATTAGTATTCGTTACAATATAATTTGAAAATAGATTGAAATATCCTTATGATAAAATTCCCCGATACAGCCTGAAAAAGACAAATTACCTACAGATACCCTATCAAAATGGGGGATATCGATATGGAAGAAGCATACCCGAGGGACAGAACCCTCGAACTTACCATCGAACATCTGGATAAGATGGATCTGAAATTACCTCTGACAAAAGAGGATATCGAGACCGTATGACTATTTCCGCGACCTCGAAGTATTTCTGGCCAACGATCTTGAAGAGAAAAAACCGGTCGATAGGGCATTTCTAGACGACGTCTGCGATGCGGTCGATGATTACATTAGGTTGGACGATTTCGAATACAGCCTGAAAGCTCAATGAAATGCTTTCAGAAGCAGAAGACAAAATGTGAAAACGTCACTGGACCGGATTCTGGGGGTTCAGCGCAACATCATCCCCGGCCTCTTCGGGATCATTGTCCCAGGAGTTGGAACTGACGTTGATGTCGTGACGGCTCTTCTCAAACATCATGCGGATGCTGTACATCACAGCGCCCTTGCAGGCGTCCTCGACTGAAAGACCCAGGGTCTTCGCATAATAATTGACGAGCGTCTCCTCGTCCTCGTCAAGCTGGATCTTCACTTCCATAAGAAATACCGTCAGGGTGGAGAGTTGGGGCCCGGAGGCCCCTGGAGTTTTATCTTTTCAGATCACATCGGAGGCATTCCGCCCTGTCCCTGAGGGGGAACGGGGTTGGAGCGCCTGGCGGCGATGACGTCGTCGATCCTGAGGATCATGTTGGCGACCTCGGTCGCAGAACTGACTGCCTGGGTCTTTACCCTGAGGGGCTCGAGGACCTTTGCGGTCTTCATGTTCTCAGCCTCTCCGGTGTCGAGGTTGATACCCATGTAGCATCCGTTCTTTCCGGTGTGGGCGTGTTTGAGTTTGATGATGACGTCGATGGGGTCGAGACCTGCGTTCTCGGCAAGGGTCCAGGGGATGATCTCCATGGCCTTGGCGAACTTCTCGATGGCGAGCTGTTCCCTTCCGCCGACGGATGCGGCGTATTTGGCGAGCCTGAGTCCGAGTTCGATCTCGGGTGCACCTGCACCGGCGACGACCTTTCCGTCCTCAAGGGTGATTCCGACGGTCCTGACGGCATCGTTGATGGCCCTCTCGACCTCTTCGATGACGTGCTCGGTTCCGCCGCGGATGAAGATGGTGACGGCCTTGGGGTTCTTGCAACCGGTGATGAAGGACATTCCGTCCTCTCCGACAAGCTTCTCCTCGACAAGGTCTGCATGTCCCAGATCTTTTGCGGTGAGCTCGTTGACGTTTCCGACGATGGTGGCTCCGGTCGCTTTGGCGATGGCCTCGATGTCGGACTCCTTGAGCCTCCTGTATCCCATGATGCCTGCCTTGGAGAGGTAGTGCTGAATGAGTTCGTCCATTGCTTTGGAGGTGTAGACGACGTTGGCACCGACGGATTTGATCTTGTCGACCATGGCCTTCATGCTCTCTTCTTCCTCTGCGAGGAAGTCGTTCATGCGGGTAGGATCGGTGATTTGGATCTGTGCGTCGATCTCGGTCTTCTTGACCTCGAGTCCGCAGTTGAAGATAGCGATCTTTGCCTTCTCCATCTTCTTGGGCATCCTGGAGTGGACGAGCTCTTTGTCGATGACGACTCCCTGAACGAGGTAGGTGTCCCTGATGACTCCTCCGACCTTCTTGGAGATCCTGATGTTCTTGACGTCGACACGGCCTTTCTCGTCTGCGACGAACTTGGCGGATTTGACGATGAGGTCGGACAGGTATTTCTTGTCCTCTTCCTCTCCGACTGCCTTTCCGGTCAGGGAGGTGTCTGCGATGACTCCGAGGGTGGCGTTGTTGGTGGCGTCGATGGCGATCTCGTTGAGGATCTTCTCGGCCTCGGCTGCTGCCATGTTGTATCCGGAGGTGATGACGGTGGGGTGGACGTTGGCGTTGATGAGCTCCTCGGACTGTTTGAGGAGTTCGCCTGCAAGGATAACGGAGGTGGTGGTACCGTCACCGCATTCGGTGTCCTGGGTCTTTGCGACCTCGACGACCATCTTGGCTGCGGGGTGCTGCACATCGATCTCTTTGAGGATGGTCACACCGTCGTTGGTGATGACGACATCACCGATGGAGTTGACCATCATCTTGTCCATTCCCTTGGGTCCGAGGGTGGACCTTACGGACTCGGCGACGGCTTTTGCCGCGTCGATGTTGTTGAACTGTGCTTCTTTGTCTTTTGCTCTCTGAGTTCCCTCTTTGAACACGATGATAGGCTGGTTTCCGTTTCCGTACATAGGATTAATCTCCTAATTTTATGAATCCAGTTACTTTGTTCTTCTATATAAAATTATTTCAACAACTGGTTATCTAGGGCCGTTCCGGAAGAGGGTTCAGAAGGTCCTCGGGAAGACGTCCCTGACCTCTATTCCTCTTTTTATAAGAAGAGAACGGACCTTTTCAAGGGCTGTATCGGACCTTCCGATGTCCATCCTGTCCAGCCTTTTGGCCATGAGGGGACGGAGGTTCAATGGGTCCAACGCGGCCCTCTTCACCCCGGTGGCGGCGACCATGTCGCAGAACTCCTCCTCCAGACCTTCGAGGCGGTCGAGGACCGGTGCGATCAGGGCATAGGTGTTTATCCCCGCATCGGTGAGTTCCTTCAGGGCCCTGACGCGTGCCTCAGGAAGGGGTGCGCCGGGTTCGGTGATACGGGATATCCTGTCATCGCAGGTGGTCAGTGTTATCGCCACCTGTCCCTCGAACCTTTTCAGGAGATCTATATCCCTCAGGACAAGGTCGGATTTGGTGTGAAGATGTACCGGGAATCCCTTTCCGACCAGATGTTCCAGGCATCCTTTTGTGAGCATGAACCTCGCCTCCGCTCCCTGATACGGATCGGTCACGGTACCGATGCCGATGGTACCGGAAAGTCCGGGCAGTTCCTTCACCACTCTCTCGACGATGTTGGTCTTGACCCCCACCACCCTCCAGGTGGCGATGTCGGAATGGGTCACCTCTGGGGCATAGCAGTAGATGCAGCCGTGCTCGCATCCTGTATAGGGATTCAGAGCATAGTCCATCTCCGGAAGACGTGATGGCGATAGGGCACGTTTGCATTGGATGAGATGATATTCTCCGTCCCACGCATCCACATTCTCGAACTCGATGAGCCTTTTGTCCTCGGCCCCCCAACGGTCAAGTCCGTTCATAGGTCTCCGTCCTCCTCCGATTGCGGGATCTGCTCGTCTGGGTCTATGGCACTTCTTCCGTAGAAATCCTCTATCCTTCTCTGCTGACAGTAATCGGTAAAGACCTCTGAGGTCTGGATCCAACGTTTCTTGTCGATGTCCATCTTGGTGCACATCCAGTCCAAGGCCTTGTCCAAGGTGTCGAAACGGAGAGGTGTCTGTTTCAGGCACACCCTCACGTTCTCCCTAACGTTCCACACGCCCACGGGCATGACATACCCTTCGTGGGCCTCGCGGCAGATCACCGCCCCTGCCGTACGGTTCTCCTTCTCGAGAAGCTCGTTGACGGCCATCCTCGATGCATAGTAACATCCTCCGATGTGCGCGTATTCGGTCCTTCCGGCGAAGAACTCGCTGTCGTGGATGATCTCCACCTTCGGACCCTCGGGTGACATGGCAACAGGGTTCCAGGAGGTCCCGGGATACCAGGCCTCGATGAGCTCGAAACGCCAGGTGGTGGGCATCATGACGATCGCCCACCTGTTGTCCAGCTGTTCCCAGTAATATACTCTGAACTCGTCTATGGGCTTATAGAAACGGGTGCGTTTGAGATAATCCTTGCCGATTATGTCGTCCACCGCAGTGATGCTCCACCTGGTGGGCACGAATCTCCTGTTCTTCCCCATGCCCATGGTGCCCACGGAGAACGCCTTCTGGATCTCCGAGATGCGGGTGCCGTTGTAGTAGGCCTCGAGAACGGCCTTGGTGGCCGTGAGATCCGTATCGTAATAGTTCTTCTCGAGGTTGTGTTCCCATCTTCCGTTGCTCTTGCGGAACCCTTCCATACGGGCGGCGGGACCGAAGGGCTGGATGTCGTCATCGAGGATTATACGCCCGTGGGGACGTTCGCTGAAGTTCGCCTCCACGTCCACGGGTTTCTCGGTGAGAGCTATCTCCTGGATATCCGTGACTATCTTTCCCGATTTGGCGAAATCGGTGGCGTCGATGGTGTATTTCCCTCTCACCAGACGGTATCTCATGTCCACTATGTCGTCTATGGATTTCCCGACCCATTCCTCGGGACGGTCCATTAAAGAAGTATCTCCGAACTCGCCCGGGATCAAAGGGCCCACATCCACCTTTGGATAACCGAACCTTCCCACGAAAACCCCGGGGGGAGAACTGCCCGCCAGGTCCTTCATGTCCACCATCGGCATGGTCCGGGAACGGGAATAGAACTTGATCATCAGAGGACAGCGTTCCTTTCCGCAGAGACGGTGCGCACCTTTGCATATTACGCAGAGTCCGCCGTTGACAGGCGTTGTTCCGTAACTTCCGCGGGAGGGGGCGTTCGACATCATGACAGTATCCTGTCAGTGGGACTTAAACATAGTTGATGAAGCTGAAAAGGGAATGGAAGCATGGGCCAATGGCCGAAGCCAATTGCAAGAGGATCGGCCCACACTTTAATGTGTGAATTCTGTTTCACTATAAAATCTTGGGTACGTATTTTTCCGAATTTCGGGAAAAACATCCAAATCACTGAAATTCTGCTCAAAAAATCTTATATATGATACCGAAAAACGGGATTTAACCCAATTTTCGGTTGGTTTCAAAGTACCAGATATTCGATGTTGATGCGGACCCCGAACACAGTGCAGAAATCGGAGCACAGAGACTCCAGTTTCCACTCCACCAGACTCAGATCGGAGTCGGAGGTGATGGTCATGTTCACAGTGCCGTTGAGACGTTCGACCTTGATGTCCTCCACCGCATTGTCGCGTCCGCGGTCGAGGATGTTGGCGAACTTCAGGATCATCGCATACTTCAGGAATTCCGACACATCCCTGCGTTCCCATCCCGCGAAGCACTTGTTGGTGGGCGTGGGGAATGAACCGTGGTGGAAACGGGTCAGAAGGGCCATGATGTCCCTCTCCTCGCTGTCGAATCCGGCGAGGTAGGTGTTCTCTATGATGGTGTACGAGAACACATGGTGTTTCTCATAGCTGATGAACGCTCCCACATCATGGAGACGGGCCGCATAGAGGAGCAGTTCTTTCATGTGCTGGGACTCTTCCATGAGACCTGCATTCACAAGCTCGGTGTACAGCTTCTCGGAGTACCTGACCACGGCCTCTTCATGGGGAGTGTCGCATCCGCATCTCGCCGCGAGGTTGTGTACGGACGACGGTCTCACTCCGAAATCGGAATGTCCCTTCTTGAGGAGGTAGTCGGTCTTCATGCCTTCCCTGAGCCCGTCGTGGCTGATCTCCAGCCTGTCGATGCGCAGGAGTTCCATCAAAGTCTCCACTACCGCACCTCCGCCGATGACGATGTCGGCACGGCTCTGACTGATCTTCGGAAGTTTGCACCTCTCTTCCGAGGTCATTCCGCAGAGCATCTTCATGAGGGGCTTGAGTTCGGAAAGCATAAGGTAGGAACCGTTTCCGTCCCCTCTCCTGGAGGCGCACGCCTCTGCCAATGCCTCAACAGTGCCAGATGATCCGACTGCAGTATCGAAACCGAGTTCCTTTATCGATGCGACGGAACGGTAACACTGCTCCGCCACATAGATCTTTAGGGATTCATAGTCCCTCGGGGACACCTTCTGGGTCTGATCGATCTTGGTACCGAAGGCAAGTCTGATGGCACCGAGGGAGAGGCTGTCGAGGTAGAGGTCCTCTTTTCCCTGGGCCAATGCAAGTTCGGTGCTTCCGCCCCCGATATCGATGCACAATGTGCGTCTGGGACTGTCGGGTCCGAGGACCCCCAGTCTCACCAGCCTCGCCTCTTCGAGACCGGGGATGACATGCAATGTGATGCCGCATTCCTTCGCGGCGGCGACGAGATCGTTGCGGTTCGGGGCCTCCCTGGCGGCACAGGTGGCCATGGCGATGGTCTTCTCCGCCCCGTGAGCCTTGGCGACCGAAACGAACTTCGAAAGGACGAGCTTCGCCTTTTCCAGAGTGGGCTTGTCTATCTTCCCGGACTCGTACAGGGATTTCCCCATACGGACCGATTCCTTGTCCTGATAGACCGCCGTGCCGGTGGAACCGTCGTAGAAACGGACCACGAGCATGTGGATGGAGTTCGTGCCCACATCGATGAAAGCAACCGTTTCAGGCATGCCAGGCACCCTTGTGCTCCATGAACCATTCCTGGGAACGAAGCTTCTTCTCTCCGGATTTCCTCTTTCTCAGCACGTACGTTCCGTCGGGCTGCAGAACCCTCGCCTTCACGTTGTCGTTGAGGCAGATGTTCAGGATGTTGTCCCTGATGGCGGCCATCATGTCCGGGTCGAGGATGGGGAACAGGGTCTCCACACGGGCGATGAGGTTCCTGGGCATCAGATCGGAGGAACCGAGATACATCTTGGGATCGCTGTCATTGAGGAAATAATAGATCCTCGCATGTTCCAGGAAGCGGTCCACGGTACTGGTGACGGTGATGTTCTCCGACACCCCTTTGACACCGGGGCGGAGACAGCAGAGACCTCTGATGTTGAGGTCGATCTTCACTCCCGCCTGCGATGCGCGGTAGAGTTCGGCAATGATATCGGAATCGATCAGACCGTTGGCCTTCATGGCGATGTACGCCTTGCGACCCTCCCTCTTGTGCTCCGCCTCGCGTTTGATCATGTCGATAAGGGTGCTCTTGAGGTTCAGAGGTGCCACAAGGAGATGCTTGTAGTTCCTGGGACCGAAGTAACCGGTGAGCGCGTTGAACAGTTCGCCCACATCCTCTCCGATCTCGCGGTTGCTCGTCATGAACGAGATGTCGGAGTACTGTTTGGCGGTGTTCTCGTTGTAATTTCCGGAGCTCATGTGGGTGTAACGTACCAGATGGTCCTTCTCGAGCCTGACGACCTGCAGAAGTTTGGAGTGCACCTTGAGGTTCACGGGACCGTAGACCACGTGGACACCTATCTTCTCCAGTTCCCTGGCGACGGCGATGTTGTTGACCTCGTCGAACTTCGCCCTCAGTTCCATAAGGACGGATACCGCCTTTCCCTGGTCCTTGGCACGCATGAGCTGCCTGATGATCTCGGGGTTCTTTCCGATACGGTAGAGGCAGATCTTGATGGACTGCACATTGGGGTCCTCTGCGGATTCCTTCAGCAGCCTGACGACGACATCGAAGGATTCGTAGGGGTGGAAGAAGATCCAGTCCTTCTTCTTCAGGGCGGAGAAGAGGCTTGTGCTCTCGGCGATCTCGGCCGGGATCACAGGAGTGTACGGTTTATCCTTAAGGTCGGGGCGGCTGAGGCCTGCGATCTCCCACAGGTCGGTGAGCATCATTCCCTTATCGGATGCACGGGTGACCTGGTTGTCCCTCAGTTTGAGGTTGCGGGCGAAGACGTTGGCGAGATCGGTGGGCATGGTGTCCTCGACGACCATCCTGACGGGGAATCCCACGTCCCTGGAGTCCAATGCATCTTCCACTGCGGACATAAGGTCCACAGCCTCATCGATGGTCACTTTGACATCGGCGTTCCTGGTGATGCGGAACTTGTAGGTTCCCAGGACCTCCAGGTCCGGGAAGAGGGAACCGATGTTGTCCTTGATGATGTTCTCAAGCAGCACGAACTGCAATGTCTTCGAAGGTGACGGGACCTTCACGAAACGGGGAAGGATACCGACCGGGACCTTGACACGTGCGTAGAGCACCTCCTCTCCGCGACGGAGTTTCACGGCCACATTGAGGGAGTTGTTGGAGATGAACGGGAACGGATGGGAGATATCAAGTGCCAGAGGGGTGAGGAGAGGCTGTACCCTTTCCATGAAATAGTCGTCGACCCACATCTTCTGTTTGGGGTCGAGGGCGGAGACGGAGAGGATGGAGATGCCGTTCTTCATCAGACCGGACTCGATGTCGGTCCAACATGCCTCGTAACCGTCGGTGAGGTCGTTGACCTTCTCGTTGATCAGTCTGATGAGCTCATCCTTGTCGTCGAAGGTGTCGGGGCCCATGTTGACCAGACGGTCGATGTAGGCTCCGAGCAGTCCGGGCATACGGATCATGAAGAACTCGTCCATGTTCCCGTAGCAGATCGCAAGGAATTTCACACGCTCCAGGACCGGGTTGGTACGGTCCATGGCCTCGTCGAGGCAGCGTTTGTTGAATGCAAGCCATGAGATCTCCCTGTTGATGTACAGGGAGCGCCCGTAAAGGTCGATCTCTCCGTTCCCGGCCATGATATCACTGTTTGTGTCCGGATTTGGATTTCTTCTCCTTTCCGAACCTGATGTCCACGGACATTCCGTGGGCGTGGAGACCCTCCACCTTCGCAAGGGTGGTGATGGTCGGCGAAAGATTGGCGAGTCCGTCCTTGGTGAGCATCTGCACGGTGGAGGTCTTGCGGAACATGTTGGCGGTGAGTCCGGAGTAGACCTTTGCGTATCCGGAGGTGGGAAGCACGTGGTTGGTTCCGGATGCGTAGTCCCCTGCGGCGATGGGGGTGTAGGGTCCGACGAAGATGGAACCTGCGTTCCTGACCTTGGAAAGGACGTCCTGCGGATCCCTCACCTGAATGCAAAGGTGTTCGGGGGCGATGCCGTTCATGGTCTCGACGGCGAGGTCCATGTCCTTGCAGACGATGTATCCCGAGTTGGCGGTGGACTTGGCGATGATGTCCCAGCGGGGTTCGTTCTCCAGCAGTTTCATCATACAGTCCCAGACCTTGTCGGGGAGTTCGGGGTCGTCGGTCACCAGTACATAAGCGGAGGAAGGTCCGTGTTCTCCCTGCGCGATGAGGTCGGCGGCGACGAATTCGGGAACGGCGGAGGAGTCGGCGAGCACAGCGGCCTCGCTGGGTCCTGCGGGGAAGTCGATGAGGACGTCCTTCTGCAGGAGGATCTTCGCCTCGGTGACGAACATGTTTCCGGGACCGACGATCATCTGTACCTTCTCGATGCTCTCGGTACCGAGAGCCATAGCGGCGATGGCCTGGGAACCTCCGACGGTGTAGATCTCGTCACAACCGGCCACGTCGAGTGCAACGAGCACTGCGGGGGTGACGGGTGCGGGAGTGCAGCAGATGACCTCGTCGACTCCTGCGGTCTTGGCCGCGACGACGGTCATGAGCGCGGATGAGGGATAGGCTGCAAGACCTCCGGGGATGTAGCATCCGACCCTCTCGAGGGGGGTGCTCTTGATACCCAGGGTGATTCCGGGCTCGACCTCGGTGGTCCACATGTCCGGGGGAAGCTGCATCTTGTGGAAGCGCTGAATGTTATAGGCGGCGTTCTCGATCTCGTCGACGACGTCCTGACTGAGTTTCTCGTAGGCCTCGTCGATCTGGTTCCTGGAGACGCGGACGCTCTTGAGCTTGACCTTGTCGAACTTCTCGGTGAGTTCAATCAGTGCCTTGTCGCCTTCGGTGCGGACCTGTTCGATGATGCCTTCTACGATGTCTTTGACCTTGTCGGTCTCATTTTTGCGATTTGCGATCCAATACTCTTCGCTGATCTCCTTCCATTTCTCGGGTGCAACGAACGGTTCGGACTTTGTTTGCTTCGCCATGGTTCCCCGCTATACTCGTCCCCATATTATACTATCGCACATTTGGTCGCGTATATGCGCGGATATGCGCTCGCGAACAGAGGCGAAACTCAGATTCTTTTAAATACCAACAGGTCGAGTTTAAAACCATGACGAAGTACGTCTGTGATATTTGCGGAGAGGTCTATGATGAGGACCTCACAGGAACGAAGTTCGAGGATCTTCCGGATGATTGGCAGTGTCCCATGTGCGGTATGCCGAAGGAATACTACCGTCCGATGAAAGAGGAACCGAGACCGACGGTCGAACAGACATGCCCTCCCCCGAAGCCGCAGGTCAAGAAGGACCTGGAGGTCGACGGGAGGTACATAAGGTATGACGGAGGGGTGATGGACGAGATCAGAAAGATGTCGTACACCGGCTCCAATCCGACGGAACCGATGGACACATTATGCAATGTGCCAGACTTCTCAAGCATACTGTTTTTGGGTGCCCAGTTGGCAAGGAAACCGAAGGAGGAATACGAGAACATATGTCTGCGCACCGTGATAGGTGTCGGATCCTCCTCCCCGATGGTGCTCGAGATGCCTGTGTACATCTCCCACATGAGCTTCGGGGCGCTTTCGGAGTCGGCGAAGATAGCTCTTGCCAAGGGAAGTGCGATGGCGAAGACCGCGACCTGCAGCGGAGAAGGAGGTGTCCTCCAGAAGGAGGTGGAATCTGCTTACAGATACATCTTCGAGTACGTTCCCAACGGGTACAGTATGAGCAAGAGAACGCTTGAGGAATGCGATGCGGTGGAGATCAAGATCGGACAGGGCACCAAACCCGGAATGGGCGGACATCTTCCCGGAGGAAAGGTCACGGAAAAGATCGCCGCCATCAGAGGAAAGAACGTCGGGGAGGATATCCAGAGCCCCGCATCGTTCCCCGGGATCGACAGTCCCGACGATCTTCGGAAGGTGGTCGACATGCTCCGCGAAAGGACAGGCGGCAAGCCCGTAGGAGTGAAGATCGCCGCCGGACACATCGAGAGCGACCTGGGGTTCATTTCGAGATCGGGATGCGATTTCATCACCATCGACGGACGCGGAGGAGCCACCGGTTCATCCCCCAAGTTCCTGAAGGACAACAGTTCCGTCCCCACGGTCTACGCGCTCGCAAGGGCGAGGAGATACATGGACGAACATTCAATGACCCAGGAGCTCATAATGACGGGCGGTTTCCGTACCGGAGGTGACATCATGAAGGCCATCGCCATGGGTGCGGATGCGGTGGCGGTATCCTCCGCGGCACTGATGGCCCTGGGCTGTCAGAGGTACAGGATATGTGATACAGGAAAATGTCCGATGGGCATCGCCACCCAGGACCCGGAACTGGAATCGAGGCTCGATGTCGAGGCCGGGGCACAGAGGGTCGCCAATTTCCTCAATGCCATAGCGGACCAGCTGAGGGTCTTCGCAAGGGCGTCCGGACATGATGATATCCACGATCTGGGTCTTTGCGATCTCTGCACCACGGACACGGATATTTCAGTTGCCACAGGCATAAAACACGTATGATCCCGACGGAATCACGGTCCTCTCCCAAGAGGGCCGTATTCCACCTGTTAAGACCGCATTTCCGATTTGTCCTATCGATGTCTTGCATACATTATAATAAGAAGAGCAGGTAAACCACATCAATGAAGGTCCTTATCATCGGCGGAGGTACCGTCGGTACCGCATCCGCCAAATCCGCTCTGGCCGGAAACGATGTTTACATCATCGAGAAGGATGACACCACCGCGGAGACCATCAAGAACATTCTTCCGGTCTCGGTCCTCAAAGGAGATGCCAGCAACCCCAACGTCCTCATCGATGCACTGGACCGTATCACACCTGATTTCCTGTTCGCCGCGGTCAGCGACGACGGCATCAACCTTTTCATCTGCGACGTCGCCAAACACCACCTTCCCAGCGTCCGCACCATATCCTGCGTAAGGAACCCGGAATTCCTGAAAACGGAAGGCTATGAAGGCGTCGACTCGCTCATTTCGCCGGATATCATCACCTCCGAGAAGATGAACAGGATCGCTCTTCTCGAGAACGCGGTGAACTACGAGAAACTGGATTTCGATGATTATGCGCTCACCACCTTCCGTATCGAACGCGGACATGAGATCGTGGGCAAGACCGTGATGGACATCGAACTTCCCAGGGACTGCACCATCATCTGCATCTACCGCGGAGACCGTGCCATCACCCACATCGCCACCACCGAGATCCACGCTGACGACAGGATCGTCGTGCTCGGCACAGCCGAAGCGACATCCGAATTCAACGAACTCGTCGGTATCAAGAAAGATGCAAGGGAATTCGTCATCCTCGGTGCGGGACAGCAGGGACTGAACATCGCCCGCCGCATCACCGAACTTGGAAGCAGATACTTCGTCAAAGTACTCGACAGCGACCTCGAGAGGTGCCGTGAGGCCTCCAAATCCCTCAGGAAGACGATCGTCGTCAACGGAAATGTCATCGACCCCCAGTTCCTGAAATCCGAGAGTATCGACCGTGCCGATGCACTTATCTCTGTCATGGACGCGGATGAGAGGAACCTTCTGGCATGTATGACCGCCATGAGGTTCGGTATCAGGAAGATCATCTCCAGGTACTCGATCGAGGAGTATGAAGGGGTCTTCAAGTACGCCGGGATCGAATCTGTCATCGGATGGCACAGGATCATCTCCAACGAGGTCACCAGGCTCATCCGTCTGAAGGACAACTCCACCGTGCATGTCATGGAGAATCCCGGAGATTACTTCCTCACATTCACCATCGACGAGGACTCTCCTCTGAAGAACCAGTTCCTGGGCGACATAGAGGTCCCCGAAGGCGTCAACATCTGCGGACTCAGACGCAACGGGACCACGATTTTCACGGATCTTCTGACCAAATTCCAGCTGAACGACGAGGTGCTGATCTTCACCCACTCTGTCGAATCCATCAAACTGGTATCCCTGCTCGGACGTTCCGCACCGGAGCTATGAACATGTTGAACGGGACGATGAGGAGGATCAGGTCCCTGCAGCGCTGGGACAGTGCTTCGATCAGGATCCTGGGCCTTATCGAACTGCTGCTGGCGGCGGCCCTCGTGGTGAACGCGGTCTATGCCCTGGCGGTCGGAGAAAGGGCATATTATTTCACCTACCTCATCCCCTTCGTCGGAGGTCTGGGTCTTTTCCAGACCCTGTTCTTCTCGAGCAAGTCCAAGCTCAACCCTGCCACCGGTATCCTGCTGATCGCGGTGATGTGGCTTATCTCCTTCCTGGTGGCCTCTCTTCCGTTCATCCTGTACGGGATGCCGGTCGTCGATTCGTTCTTCGAAGGTGTGAGCGGTTACACCACCACCGGCGGTACCGCGGTCGAGGACCTCTCAGTCATGCCCTCCGGCCTTCTGCTGTGGAGAGGTATCATCCAGTGGACCGGAGGTATCACCATCCTGTTGAGCTTCGCATTCCTTCTTCCTGCCATCGGCATGGGCGGTGCAGGATTCAACTCCAACGAGTTCGCGGGCTCCGACAGCGGAAACTTCACTATGAAGGTGACCTCCGCATCCCTCAACTTCCTCAAGGTCTACGCGCTTCTGACCATTGCCGAGGTCATCGCACTCATGGTCTGCAGTGTCAGCATCTTCGATGCGGTCTGCATCACCTTATCGAACATACCCACCGGAGGCCTGTTGCCCCGCAATGAGAGCATGGCCTGTTATTCCATCTACGCTCAGGCGGTCACCCTGGTGTTCATGCTGCTCGGAGCAACGAACTTCTATCTTGTGTTCAGGGCGATGTTCAAGAAGGACGCGGCCATCGCCAGGAACGGGGAACAGAGGGCCATGCTCACCTGGTTCCTGCTCGTTTCCGTCATCATCTTCCTGGCCTACGTCATCCCCGAATGGTCCGATCTCAGCTCCGACACCATCTGCGGATCCATCTGGAAAGCAGTGTTCTGTGTCATTTCTTCCGGTACCGGAACCGGATTCGCCATCTTCAGCTATTCATCCCTGTCCGGTGCGGGAAACCTCGCGTTCATCTTCATGATGCTTATGATCGTGGAGTTCATGGGAGGATGTTCCGGATCCACCACCGGAGGTATCAAGATCTACCGTCTGATGGCATTGAAGTCATACATCGGAAACAGTATGAACAGGGTCCTTCACCCCAACGCTGTCGTTTCCATCAGGGCGAACGGCAGGTACATGAACGAAGAGACCGTCAACAACGCCCTGTCCACCGTGTTCCTTTTCATCATCTGCACGTTCGTGGGTCTGGCACTTGTCATGATCTTCGATCCCTGGCTCAATCTTCAGGAGCAATTCGGGGTCGTCATGGCGGCCATCTCCAACGCGGGTATCGGTCCGCTCGACACCTATGCCCCCTTATCCGTGGAGACCAAGGTCGTCATGTGCTTCCTGATGTGGCTCGGACGTATGGAGATGGTGATGGTCTTCATCCTCTTCACCAAGGGATTCTGGACCGATATCAAGCTGGAAGTCGGAAAAAAGAGAAGTTTCGGTAACAGGGCCAGGTCCCGTTACGACAGGAGAGGAAGGGCCTGAGGCCCCTTATCCTCAATTGTCCTTACAAAGTGCCAGGATCCTGAAGACTGCAGGACTTCCGGGCTCTTCTTCGTTGATCGCACCGGCTGCGATCTTGGCCTCCCAGTAGGAGCCCTTCTCTGCAAAGCAGAGGCCGATGGTCTCCATGGCACCGAGGTGTTTGTTCTCGATCTTCAGTGCCTTCGAGGAGAATGCTCCTCCGGCGGTGGAGTTTCCGTTCAGCCACTGATAGAACGCCATCAGTGCGTATCCGTCGGCGGACTTGTCCTTCATGCGTTCCTTGGCGTACTTGGCGGCATCCTTGGTCCTTCCTGCAAGAACAAGGGCAGAGATGTAGCACCTTCCGGCACGGTAGCTGTTGCTTCCGGCGAGGATCTCCTGCGCAAGGGCGATGGCCTCGTCGTGTTTTCCCAAGGAACCGAGGACCTGAACCTTCAGCACAAGGTCGATCTCCTCGTGGACGGTCATCTTGGAAAGGGCATCCATGGCCTCGTCGAACCTGTTGGTCCCGTTGAACACTGCGGCACGGGCACGGTAGACCTTGTCGCTCTCGGGGAGTTCCGCAAGAAGTGAGTTAGCGTCCTTGAGGCATCCGAGGGAGATGAGTCCCTGGACGATCTGATATTTCATATTCGCATCGTCTGGCACATGCGACATGATGAGCGAGATGACGGTGGAATGGTTCTTCCTGTCGCCGATGGTCAGAAGCATGGAGGCACAGGTCAGGAGGAGCATGGGGTCGTCCGTGTTCCTGGAGGCGAGGTCCATGATCTGCATGGAGGCGTCGCTCTCGTCGCCTTCCTTGATTGTCTTTCTAATGGCCTCGAGGGCCTCTTCATTGGTCATTGGGACGGGTACCCGTATCTTCATTATAAGACTCGCCCTCTTTTTATGCGAGGAACAGATACCGAAACTATGAATCCCGAGGATGCGGACTATGGGACCGACCCTTTCACCCTGACAAGATACCTCAAGAACCACTGCCATATCTGCCCGAAGTGCAGGAAGGAATGTTATTTCACTGCGGAGTTCGACCGTGAGAGAGAGGTCATCGATCTTGTGGCCGATTGTGATTCCTGCGGGAAGACCGTGCTTGTTCCGACCCTCGGTCAGAACGGGGACCTTTCGATCTATATCGGAGATTCCGACGACCTTTATGAACCGGATCAGGAATGTTTCGATCTGAAAAAAGAACTCGGATACAAGGAGGTCAAGGGTTCTAAAAAGGAGGATCTGGGTCTTTTCAGCCACCTCGCCAGGGTATACTCCGAATCGCACCGCATATCCGCCTCCGTGGACCTCTCCGAACTCATCGCCGAAGAGTACCGCAACCATATCGGGGAGGAGGGCTGGGACGATGCGCTTACCGAATGCATCAACACCGTCACCGGGACTTACAACATCCTTTCAGGCATTGAAGACAGCAAACGTGCCTCGGAGCTCCTTGAAAAGTATCTTCCTCTGACGGAGAACGATGATTCCGATGTCTGTCTCCGTCTCAGGTACCTCTACGGAGAATCCCTCGCCGAATCCGATCCGAACAGATCGGTCAGATACCTGAGGGAACTCATCGACAGAATGGAATCCCTGAAAAAGAACGGCAACGGACCGGACCTGCTTCCGATCTATCTTTTCAAGGCATACGAATCCCTGGGAATGTCCCTTTTCGCCAAGAACGAACCTGACAAGGCGGTGAAATCCCTCAAGAACGCATTCGATGAGATCTACGCCATAATCGGCGCCGCATCCGACAGTCTGCTGATGGAGTTCATCAGGGTGACCTACGAATATTCCACCGTCTGCGTGCTATGCAACAAACAGAAACGCGGTGTGGAAGCGGCCAAGATCTGCGTGAAGACCTGCTCCGAACACAGGTCAGAATCCCCTGTCGCCTATGCCGCCGCGGTGGAAGGAAGGGTGAAACTGTTCCTTTCCACCAGCATGAAGCCCCTTCCGTCGTTCGGCGACGAACTCACAGAGTCGATAAAACTGCTGAAGGAATGCGACAATCCCGACAGATACGCCCACCTGGTGACCGCATACTTCCTCCGTTCCGCCGTGAACAGACCCGAGGGTGAACTCGACAGGGACGATGCCGAGGAGGGATACCGTATCCTCCGTGAGGGATTGTCGAACGGCGACATACCCGAATCAGTCGCCGTCTCCACTATGAACATCTATGTGGCACACCTCGATGCAAAGAAGGATCCCAGAGCAGCGGAGATCCGCAAGGAACTCGAGGAGATGGGCATATGGCTCATGGCCCCGCTGGGACATGCCGGTATGAACTGATCCCCGTCACCCGGGATCTGGCATACCTTTTCTCCCTGTTCAAATGCTGTTAATAGTCCGATTGACGTCATCGTGTCTATTATCGAACATTTTCCCCACTATCAATAAATATCTTCAGAGTGATTTCAACAACGGCCTATGTTGACGAGAATTACCATCCAAGGACTGTTCAATGAGACGAACTACGACCTTCAGCTCAAAAACGGACCGCTGACCTTCATCCATGCGCAGAACGGTTTCGGCAAGTCCACCCTTATGAAACTGGTATACAACATCCTCAGCGGCAATCTCGAGGAGGTGAACTGCGTCCCGTTCCAGAGACTCGTGCTCTATTTCGACGACGGGAGCAAGATCATCGTGGAGAACCGCAACCAGGAACTGAACGTCCTCATCTCCAAGAACAGGCTCGAGGAGGAGATCTCACAGGACGATCTCGCGGACATTATGCACACCCTGTACATCGGGCCCGACAGGACCTACATATACAATGAAGAGGGAATGCTGTGCCCCGCGATCGACGTCTACATGAAGGAACTGTCCCAGAGCATCAGAAAGGCCATCAGCGACAGTCAGATCGTCCCTGCGGAACCTGGTGAAAAGAAGTACACCGAGACCGACCTCGACCAGATGTTCAAGAACATAGAGGCCAAACTCAACTTCATCCGCCAGGCAGGTTTCGGACCCGTCATCCCCTCGGGATACAGGTTCCCTCCGACCCGCTACGAGATAGGTCAGAACCTTTCCAAATATCAGGGTCTGGCACTTTCGCTTCAGAGCTACGTCGACAGATACTACATCTTCGCCGAGAGCATCGTTGTTTACCTGGATATCATCAACTCGCTGTTCGTCAACAAGACCGTCAGCATCAACGAGAAAGGATTCCCGGAGGCCAAGATGGACCGCAGCGGGACCATCGTTCAGATCTCCAAGTTCTCCTCCGGAGAGAAGCAGATCATGATCATATTCTACCTCCTGCTGTTCAAGGGAAATCCCGGATCGCTCATCATAATGGACGAACCGGAGGTGTCTCTGCATGTCTCCTGGCAGCATGAGATCGGAAAATACGCAAAGGACATCGCGAGGATCAGGAACCTTCAGATGATAATCTCCACCCACTCCCCGTCCATAATCCACGACGACTGGGACCTGGCCGTGGAACTCTCCGCCGAAAGGGCCGAATGAGGTGTTACCGATGATCGGAGCAATATCCTCCTCCGATGTGGCGAACGAGATGTCCATGATGCGTTCCGTGTTCAAAGGAACGTTCCTGGTGGTCGAAGGCGCCAGCGACTGCAGATTATACACCAAATTCATCGACAAGAAGAACGTGAGGATCGTCGTTGCGCACTCCAAGACCACTGTCATGCAGGCAGTGGACAATGTCGTCAGGAAAAGGTGCGATGACAAGGTCATCGGATTCGTGGACAAGGATATGGACTCCCTCCTCGGGAAGAAATCCAAGGCACCGATATTCCAGACCGACAAACGCGATATGGAGACGACCATACTCTCCACGAACGCTTTGGACGACATCCTTGCGGAATACGGGGATCCCACGAAGATCAAGGAGTTCACCCAGAAGTACGGTTCCATCGGAGATACCGTGGCTAGAGCGGCCGATGCCGTGGGTCTGCTGATGTACATCTCCTACCGCAAAGGGATGAATCTGAGCTTCAAGGACCTTGACCACGAGAGGTTCATCCTCCGCAACGGTCTGAAGGTCGATTATTCAAAACTTGTGGCCGCGGTGTTCGCGAACTCGATGCCGCAGAGGTATTCCCGCCCCTCGATCACCGAACAGCTGCGTTCATTATGTGATGAATACGGGGCATCTTGGGACATTGCGAGAGGCCATGATGCGGTGGCGGTCCTGAGACTGGGGCTGAAGACCACATTCGGTTCCTACAACTGCCGCAATCTCTCCGACAACGAACTCGGAGGCGCGCTGAGGCTCGCTTACAACTGGGAGTATTTCGAGGTCTCCGACCTTTACAAGGAGTCGAAGAACTGGTGCTTCAAGAACGGCCTGGCACTGTGGAAGGAAAGGAACGGAAAGATCACTCTATCTCCTTGAAATCCTCTCTCTTCTCCCCTGCGGAGGTCTCCATGATGCTCTGCACTTTACGTTCAGATTCGTCGAGGATCTTCTTGCAGTGTTCTCTGAGGGCCACAGCATCCTCGTAGATTTTCAGACTCTCATCAAGGTCGAGTTTTCCGCCTTCCAGTTTCCTGACCAGGTCCTCGAGCATGGTCATGCTCTCTTCGAAGCTCAGTTTCTCCACATCGATCTTCTGTTCGTTCTCGCTCATTGAAATACCTCTTTTTCTGTGATATCCGCTTTGAGTTTTCCGTCCCTCATACGGACGGTTATCGCGGTTCCGGGCTGCAGTGCGGCCACGGAGGTCACTGCATTGCCATCATCGTCCGCCACGAAACTGAACCCGCGGTCCAGGACGCTGTACGGACTTAATGCGTCAAGCCTTCCGGAAAGTCCCTCGAGACCATGGATCCTGTTCGTCATCGATGTGCCGACGGCGGGGTCGATCCTCATGAACAGACGTTCCGCCTCGGCCTTCTTCGATGAGGTCATTGCCACCAGTGCGGCCTCGGGGCGTCTGCCGATGGTCAGGAAGCGTCTGTGCATGTCCGAGACGGAACCTTTCACACAGGCGTACATCCTCGAAGAAAGGTCGTCTATCCTAAGACCCAGATACTCGATATTCTCCAATGCCCTCTTGGGGGAGAGCTTGGCATCGGCGGCCTCGAACCTCGCCTTCATCATTCCCACCACGGAGGAAAGCGCACGGTTCGATCTTATCATGTAATCGTTCAGCTGACGGAAGATCTCAACTTTGTCACGGACCGCCATCTGTGCCGCGGCGGTGGGGGTGGGGGCACGCATATCGGCGGCGAAATCCGCAAGAGTGAAGTCGGTCTCGTGACCGACGGATGAGATCACTGGGACTTTAGAGGCACATATCGCCCTCACGACAGGTTCCTCATTGAACGCCCACAGGTCCTCTAAAGAACCGCCTCCGCGCCCCACGATGATGACATCCACTCCGACCCTGTTCAGAAGTTCTATTCCTGCGACGATGGAAGGTGCGGCGCCTTCTCCCTGCACCTGGGCCGGTGCGAGAAGGATGTCCACGGGGAACAGCCTCTTGGTGGTGGTGAGAATATCATGGATGACCGCACCGGTGGGGGAGGTGACGACACCGATGGTCTTCGGGTACACAGGGAGTTTCCTCTTGCGTTCCTGTGCGAACAGCCCCTCCGCCTCGAGCTTCTTCTTCAATGCCTCATAACGCAGATAGAGGTCTCCGATTCCGGACCTCTTCATCGATTCCACAATGAATTGGTAGGAACCGCGTTCCACATACATGTCGAGATGCCCGTAGGCCTCGATCTTCATGCTGTCTCCGGGCATGAAATCGATCCTGCTCACGGCGCTGCGGAACATCACGGCACGGATCTCGCTTCCGGTGTCCTTGATGGTGAAATAACAGTGTCCTGAGGAATACTGCTTAAAATTGGATATCTCTCCGATGACCCAGATATCCTTCAGGCCGGGCGTCGAACCGAACAGTTCCTTCACGCGGGTGTTGAGCTCGGTGACGGTGATCCTCTCAGACATAACGTGACATAATGGCCCATTTAGTACTAAAAGGTTCAAACGGAACCCGTTGCACCATTGTCATAACTCTCCATTCAAGGAATCCGGTGAGTTGCCGTGACAACTCCGGACGCTCAAAAAGTGATTTTTACCAGGCCGTACTTCACACCTAATCATGAACACTGAGGATGCGCTCGCCCTTGTACCGGAAGAGTTCTCCGGTAATCTGGAACATATCAGAGAGATGCTTGAGGCACCTTACTTCGCAGAGAACGGAATGGAACCCGTGAGCATCTCCAAGGACTGTGTCGTCATCAGGAAAAAAGTAGTGGAAAGCGATTGGAACAGCAACGGATTCTGGCACGGAGGAATCATCTTCGGGGTTATGGACCATGCGTTCGCCATCCTCACCAACCTCGACGGAATGGCCGTCGGTCAGAACTCCAACATCAACTACTACCGTCCCGGAAAGGGGGAGTACATCACTGCAAAGGCGAAATTCGTCAACCGTTCCCGCTCGCTCGACCATGTTTACATCGAAGCATTCGACGGGGAGAGGCTTGTCGCCTCCGGGATCTCCACAGCGTTCAGAGTGAATGAGATCCGTAAGTGAAAACGAACATCTGGGTCATCAGCAAAACAAACAGAAAAGGAGGATTCTGATGAGTGAAGATATTGACAACTGGGATACACATTCGTTACAACCGTATGTGTCTGAATTCATCAAGCCGTTCAGCGAACGGGATCCCGGGTGGGAATACTCTCTCACAGATATCTTCCAAGAGACCTTCGCACTGATACTTTGGAAACTGCAGGAGGAATACCATCTTGATTATCAGACGGCATTCCTCCTGGCAGGAGAATGGCGTGTCATCGGTCGGAAACGGATAAAACGCATGTTCGGAATAGATAATGATGACGAACTGAGGGGGGAATTGTGGAAGACTCATCCTGAATTAGATATCATCGAGAAAGAACTACCTAAACGGAATCTTCCTCGTATCCGCCCCATGTCACAGGATATGTCCTGGGATGAAATGACATTTGATGATTTATTACCATAAACTCGATGATCAGTACCAATTTATCATTATTAGTTTCGAGATGAGAAATTATGTGTGCAGTACCCTGTCAAGACAAAAGAAAAGCACAGATCCGTTATGCGTTCCGCATGATGCTGGCACAAGAAAGGGCGTGCCTATCTTACAAAGAGGCAAGGATCTATCTCCACGCCGAAAGATGCGAGACCTTCGAGATGCTTGCAAAGGTCTTCAACACTGATGTTGCGACCATAAAGAAGATCGATGAAAGGGCCGTGGAGAAAGTAGATCGTGAAAGGCAACTGCATGACGTGTTCATGGACTATTATCCGATCTATCCTGAAGACGGCAAACCGTTCGATACCGATGTATCTGATGAATCGGTCCGCAAAGACTGATCCACGGACACAAATTCACGGCAGTTTATCGCAAAACTATTTTAAATTCCCCTTGAATTACCGTGAACAGAGCGACCCTTATGGAATATGACGAATACCTCAAACTGATGATATTCATACCCGGAAAGATAGACAAGTGCATCAATCTTATTTCCAATGAATACCTCAAAGGCAGTCCGATCAAATTCTATACCATCCCGTATCTTTATCAGATCCACACCTTCGACGGGATCTCCCAGAAGAAACTGAAGGAACTCATCCCCTTTGACAAATCCCGTATCTCCATCGTGGTCAGGGAACTCATCGATGCAGGACTGGTCGTCGATACCGGTACCAAACGCAACAGCTCGCTCCATCTGACGGAAAAAGGAGAGAACACCCTTCCCTTATGCAAACTTTTCATCGAACTCATCAAAAAGGAGATCTTCGGGGAGGATGACATCTTCAGCCCCGAATATATCAAAAAGACCTTTGAATTCGACGAAAGACTCGATATGCTCATCGACAAGTACAGCAAGAAGTGATTTTTCCTTCGTGATCAATCCCAATCACTTTATCCCAGACAGCGATTGCCGTCCGATAGTATGCTCATAAAAGCCCAGTCGGTAACCAAGTCGTTCGGCCCTATGAAAGTCCTGACGGATGTCGGTCTTCAGATTAACGAGGGGGACCGTATCGGACTGGTTGGTGCCAACGGGGCCGGAAAATCCACTTTTCTGAAGATCCTCCTCGGCGAGGAGAAGGAGGACACCGGAGAGATCGTCCGCAGGACCGACCGTATCGGATACATGGAACAGTTCACCTCCATCCCCGAGGGAAAGACGGTCAGGGAGGTTCTTGAAGAATCGTATTCCTACGTGGAGAACATCAAACGCCGCATGCAGGAGATCGACGACGCATACGCATCCGGAGGGGACATCGACTGGAACGCCCTTGCAGAGGAGAGTGCCGATCTTCAGGCGAAAGTGGACAAGTTCAATTCCGAAGTGGGAGACAAGCTTCTCGAGATCCTGAAACAGGTCGGTTTCCCTGAAAGCTACCTCGACAGGGACATGAGCTCCCTCTCCGGAGGAGAGAAATCCAAGGTCATGATGGCCCGTACTGCCGTCCAGGTGTCCGACTGCGACGCCATCTTCATGGATGAGCCCACCTCCCATCTCGACATCACAACTGTCGAGTGGATGGAAAGGAAGATCCTCTCTTCGAAGTGTGCGGTCGTCATCGTGAGCCACGACAGGTACTTCCTCGACCGTATCGCGCTCCGCGTATTGGAGATCGAGAACGGAAAATCCACTGAATACCGCGGAAACTACAGCGATTACGTGGAAAAGAAGAACATGGCCATCGAACGCCAGATGAAGGAGTATGAGAGGTACGCCAGCGCCAAGAAGAAGCAGGACGACCTCATCGAGGCCATGTCCCATGACGCCCGCAGGTATATGGCCACCTACAAGACCCGCAAGATGATGGCGTCGAAGATCGAGGAGAAGGAGAGACCGGACGAGCAGAAGGAGATCGGAATGAAGATCACCGCCGCCCAGAAGTCCGGCAAGAACATGATCCTCGCCGAGAACATGTCCATAGCAAGAGGGGACAAAACCATCCTGTCCGGGATCAACCTCGATATCCAAAAAGGGGACAAGGTGGGTATCTTCGGTTCCAACGGGGCCGGTAAATCCACATTGGTGAAGGCGCTCCTCGGAGAACTCCCCGTGAACGGAGACCTGTGGGTCGCACCCGGCGCAAAGATAGGTTATTACTCTCAGCAGCACGAAGGTCTCGACCTCAACCTCACTCCTGAGGAACAGCTGCTTCAGGTCATCGGCCCCGACAAGAGGGCGGAGGCGAGGAACCGTCTGGCACAGTTCCTTATCACCGGAGAAGTGGCCACCAACAAGATGTCCACCCTCTCCGGAGGACAGAGGGCGAAGGTAGCACTGTGTATCATGATGTGCGCCGAGACGAACCTTCTCATCCTCGATGAGCCCACCAACTACGTGGACATCAGTTCCAAACATGTGATGGAACAGGCCCTGGCGGAATACGACGGAGTGGTCATCACCGTCACCCACGACAGGTACTTCCTCGACAACGTGTGCAACAAGGTCATCGAAGTGAAGAACGGAAAGGCGACCTGCCACAACGGAAACTACACCGACCTCAAGGGCGCACCGGAACCCGTCAAAATGGCCGAAAAGGGCGAGATGTACCGTGTGGTCGAACCCTTCACCAACTGGAACACCAGGAAGAAATACGCCAAGGGAGACCGTATCTCTATCACGCCTTCCGAGATGCCCGGATTCCAGGATGCCCTGGACAAGGGAAAACTCAGAAAAAGCTGATAACTGCCTAGCGTATGTCGGAACCTATTAACATCGCTTATCTTGGAGACACCGCATGTGGTATGTTGTTGACGGAATGGACGGAAGCGGGAAATCGAGCGTCGCCGAATATCTTGCCGAGGAACTGAGGGCCAGAGGCAGAAAGGTGCTGATCCTGGGACATCCGAACCGTGACACGTTCATCGGTCAGAAAGAGGCGGATTATCTTCTCAAAGAGGGAAAGTTCGCCAAGATCATGGCCACTATGTTCTACATCATGGACGTGACGCATTCCATCCGTGTCAAAAAGAAGAACGACAAGACCGCGGAGTATGACGACATCATCTTCGTCAGGTACATCATGGCCGTGACATATGTGCCAGAGTCACTTTCCAAGATCGCATACAACTTCTTCGCACTGGTCTTCCCGGAACCCGATATGAAACTTCTGGTGGACGTTGACGGACCCACCGCCATGGCCCGCATCACCTCCAGGGGAGAGGCGCTGGAATCCTTCGAGACGGAGGAACAGCTCACCGCCATCAGGGCGAAGATGATGAACTTCACTTATGACAGGTGGACGGTCATCGACAACAACGGGACCCTCGAGGAGTCGAAGGTCCAGGTCGTCGGGATCCTCGGAGACAGGGACTGAGGCAAAGACCCAGATCCCTGAAAACGGTCATTTTCTGTTCAAATAATCGGTATCATCACAACAACATGTAATGACACCTGGTTTTCCGACAAACAGCACAAATACATCTCTTATTATTGACTCCTATTCGGTCATACCATGAACAAAGAAGATACGATCAAGAAACTGCACGAATACCGCTGGTATATCTTCCTGATCCTGGTCTGCTGTTACTTCTTTGTCTATTTCCACAGGATGACCGTCGGTATCCTGGGAAAGGATATCGTCGACGATGTCGGAGGTACCGTCGGTATCCTGAGTTCGGTGTATTTCTGGACCTATACTGCGATGCAGATCCCCAGCGGACTGCTGGCAGACCGTCTGGGTCCCCGGAAATCATCGTTCATCTTCATGACCATCGCGGCCATCGGTTCCCTTCTCACCGCGTTCGGTACAGCCTTCTGGATGATCGTCCTCGGAAAGATGTTCATCGCCGCCGGTATGGCAATTGTTTACATCCCATTGATGAAGATCATCTCCGTGTGGTTCGGGAAGAAGGACTTCCCTCAGCTGAACGGGATCGTCATCGCAGTGGGAAATGTGGGTGCCATTGCCGCCTCCGCTCCGCTTGAGATCCTGAGCAACTCCATCGGCGGATGGAGGAACGTTTTCCTTGTTCTGGCACTTGTGACCTTCATCCTTGCTTTACTAGTCCTTGCGGTCGTCAGGGACCATCCACACACCATCGGACTTCCGGGTCTCGAAGAGGTTGACGGTGAGGGTAAGACCAAAGATCCCTCGGACGGAAAGCTTCCCACCATGCAGGGTCTGAAACTCGTCTTCTCAAGCGGACGCAAGTACTGGAACATGGCATTGGCCTACTTCCTCGTCTACGGTTCCATCATGGTGTTCCAGGGGACCTGGGCGAAATACTACTTCAACAACAGTTACTCGTTCACGCTGAGCGTGGCATGGTTCATCACCATGATCGGTATCGGAAAGATCATCAGCACCGTGACCATCGGAATACTCAACGGAAGAGGCATCATCAAGTCGAAGAGACGCACGATGCTCTACGGAACGCTGTGCTTCCTTGCCGTCTGGGGAGTGCTCTGGGTCTATGCGGGGGAGATCGACAGTTATTGGTTCTGGTTCCTGGTGAACTTCCTGTTCGGATTCTTCGGAGGGTTCATGACCTTATCTTTCACGCAGGTGAAGGAGTGGTATCCCATATCCATCGCCGGAACCGCGGTTTCCGCCACCAACGTCTTCCTGTTTTTGGGTTCTTCGATATGCACCACCTTGGCCGCCGCGGTCATGGGAAGCACCTATCTCCTCTCGGACTTCAAGACCCTCTGGATGATCATGTTCGCTGCTGTTGCGATCGCAGTTATCCTGATCTACTTCTCCGTCGAGAAAGGCCCCGACGACGAGATCATAACAATAGAATGAGACCTGCCCCCGAAAATCCAAGGGGGACAGGTTTGAGATTAAACCGTTTACTTCTTTTCCATCTCGCGGTCGACCTCGGAGACATCTCCGAGCGACATGCCGCTGTCGACGTGGGTGGTGTCCTTCTGCTTCACGAAGTAGTAGGTGCCGAAGACGAAATAGAGTATCAGGAAGGCCGCGATGATGATCACGATGGCTACGATGAACGCGGTCCAGAGGAGTTCAAGGCCTCCGGAGATGTATGCGTAGGCCGCAGCGGCGATGATGAGGATTGCCAGGATCACGGTTCCGGCTGCAAATGCATTGGTTTTATCCATGGTTATCAACTCGAACTTGTCGGTATGTAAGGTAACAGGGAGGCTGCCAGATCGCCGAGGGTCATGGACTGGATGACGACCTTTCCGGGACCGGTGAGGGTGGTGACGAAGAGTCCTTCTCCGCTGAACAGGGCGTTCTTGATTCCGATCGAAGCGATGTCGTATTTCACAGTGTCCTGCCAGGCAACGGCGTTGGAGGTGGACACCTTGAGTACCTGTCCCGGCTGGAGATCGATTATATGGAGGTCTCCGCAGGCGTGGATGAACACCATACCGGTCCCCGACACCTTCTGAAGGATAAGCCCCTCTCCTCCGAAGAAGATGGAGCTCAGCTTCTTCTGGAACGCCATATCGAAATTGACGGTCTCCTCGCTTCCGAGGTATGCGTTCTTCTGACAGAGCCAGGCACCCTTTGCGACGTCGATGTCGAGGATCTTTCCGGGTGCGTTTCCGGAGATGCTCAGGGTACCGGGTCCGCCTTCCGCATTGTATTTCACAAGCATGAAGGAGGAACCTGAAAGGGACCTTTTGATTCCTGAGAGGAATCCGCCCTCCATCTTGGAGACCATTTTCATGTTGCCCGACATCATGACCATGGCGCCGGCCTGGGACTGGAAGATCTCCCCGGGTTCGATCTCAATGTTCGCGAACTGCAGATTGCTGCCCGTGATTGTATACTTCATAATTGAAAAACACAGCATTCCTATTTAAAAAGAATGAAAGACCCAGCCTGTGAAATCCGTTAATGTGTAACAGGACCGATTATCGGAACAGCCCGGGATCGGAATCAGATTGAAAAAAGAAAAGGGTTCTCCCCGTTGGGGGAGAAGGAGTTTAGTTTATGAGCTTCACATTCCGAACTTCGCTTTCACGTCGTTGTCGAGAACGGACATAGTCATGAAGATTCCGATAAAGACGTAAGCGATACCGAGGACGGCACCGGTGATGGTGCAGATGTAGACGATACCAGCGATGATGGTAAGGATGAAGAGGATGAGGAGGATGACCCAGACGATTTTGTCGAAGAGGGTCTCCTTTCCGTCGGTGATCTTCTTGTAGATGAAGAGGGCGATAAGACCGATGATGATGTTCACGACACCGGATGCGGGCTCTTTCCAGAGGTAGAAGATACCCTCAACGATCTGAACGTATGCGAAGACCTGAACAAACCTGCAGACAATGTCAAATTTATCGGTGAGCTCTCCTTTCATGACGCTCCTTCCGAAACCGAAGTAAAGGAAGGCTCCAAGGATGGCTCCGATAGCGGCGACAATAACTGCGAGTTCAGTGTCTCCCTCATCGGTGAATTCACAAACGATGCTGACGATGGCTCCGAGGAGCAGCAGGATAGCACAGACTACGAGTGCGAGTCCTGCGTTCTTTGAATCATTAAATAACGACATCGGACGGTTCTATTCTCTCGTACTATGTAAAGGTTACCCATTTGACTAATATATTATGAAAAAAACAGTAATTACTCTAATAAAACGAAAATAACTGTTGAAACATCCATTGTTGGATAAATACGGGCCCGTCATCGATTGAATCCTGAATGAAGTTCCCTCAGAACTCTGATATAAACATCCGATTACGGTAAAATGTCCCGGTCCCCCGGAGATCATAATGACCTGATGGGGGATAGGACGGCGGACAGACCGCCGTAAGAGGTTTTCACTTGAGTGCCTTTACAAGGTTGACAAGACCAAGGACGAGGAGGACTGCTCCGCCGACCCTGATAAGGATGTCTGCAACGTTGCTTGCATCGCTGACGACAAGTCCGACGATGAGGCAGATACCGATAACAAGGAGGACAACAGCCATGACCTTGTTGAGGGTTGCAGAACCGGTGTCGATGGATCCCATTCCGAATTTCTCCGCGATTCCGTTGGAAGCTGCACCGAGTGCAGGGAGGGCAGAGAAGATCAGGATGATTCCGACGAGGATCTTTGCGATGTCGTCGAAGGCTCCGATGATGATCAGAATAATACCGACGATAATGGTAATTAATCCACCTTTGATGTCAGTCGATTTCATGACGATCTGGACGATTCCGATGACAATCATTATGAGACCGGAGAGCCAGAAGATAAAGTTGATGGATCCGTTTCCGAATGCGAGCATCACGATACCGATGAGGACGTACATGATCGCAGTAAGGAGTGCGTTTCCAGCCATAGCATCTTTGAGAGATACAGCCATACTAATACCTCGACAGTGACTGGAATTATCACTATAAATATCTTGTTCCCCGACGCTCAAAAAACGACGTCTGGGTCATAGTAAGAAGGGGGGTGTGGACCCCCGAGAAAATCATTTCTTTTTCTTCATCTTTTTCTCGAGTTTCTCGAGTTTGCGTTTGGCCTCGGAATCGCCGGATTCAGCTTTCTTCTGAAGTTCGGCCGCCTCGGCTTTGTCCTGCTGAGCCTTCTTGGTCAGCTGTTTTTTGCTCATCGGCATATTGATTACCTCGTGGGTGAGTTCTGTTCTGGATATATACTGATTGTGCATCCTTTATGTCGTTTTCGAACGGTTTTCCGAGGAAAGAACAACTAAATCGGCCCCTTGCGGACCCCTCCCCTCTTTGATCGGAATCCGAAAATACCTGCCAAAAAAAGTACTCAATGCAAAAATGTTAATGCAAGTTACTCATACCCCCCAACGATAAGGGGGATCGGGGTATTTTGTGCAGGTTCGGATTCATTATTGATTGTTCGCTGTCAGAACAGCAGACCGTTGTTTTCCGTCGGGAGGAGTATCGGTGACCGACAGATTCGCCCCTCAGAAAGAGGCCCTGAAAACCCAGCTCGACAGGTACCGTGACGTCCCCGGACTGCCCTGCAGACCCGTCGGGATCATCCTGAAATATCCTGTGTTCTCCGACCTGACCCCGGACCAGCTCAATTACTATCTGTACTGGAGAAGCACCCTCGGAACACCTGAATTCAGGAAAGCGGCGGACGGTTACACATGGCTGCTGGTCACCGAGATCATCAATGACCCAGATATCGAAAAAGCATCTGAAATGATGAACACGCTCTGCACATCTTGTGCACCAAATGGTTCACCCCTCTATCCTGAACTTCTTTCCGTCGGGTTCGAATATTCCCAAAGGTTCAACACCATAATGCCGCCGTATTCCGAATGGATGGCTACGGTGGATCCTGAATTTCTCCCAAGAGCCTTGACCTATCTGGTTTCATACTTGCCTGTGGATTTCATATCCACATATGTTCCGGAAATTTCCAATGAAGAGGATGCTGAATCAATAGCAGAGAGAATGTGTGAACTATTACGTTCATATGACAGATATCTGGTGAACAAAACGGGTTGTAATCTGATCAGAACCTTTATGCATAGTACCAAATCATGCATTCTGCCCTTCAGAGACTATGCCTATCTCGGAAAAAAGGTGCCGTTGGAGATCGTCAGTTACAGATCAACAGGAGATATGATCTCAAAACTCTTCAAAACAATGTATGCGATCTGTACCGGAAAATGGAAAAAGACCGAAACTCCCAGCATCCCGTTCGAAGAGAATATCGCAAGTCCGCGTATCAGAAAAGATGATGCACCTGAATACTTATCTAACCCGAACCTCAAACTGACTACGGTCCTTGTCCGCCCCCTGGGCTCCAGTCCCACAGCACTCGGTCCGTCCTGTTTCTCCGACCCCACCGCAGCACCCAACGGTGCCCACAGGAACACGCTCGGAGACCTCCTCACATTCTCCAAGATCCATCCCGAATCGGAGAATGCGAAATACGTCACCTCGGACTGCGAACATCCCTGCTTCCTCGACCTTACGCAGGAACAGTTCGACTATTATGTGCATTGGAAACAGTCTTTCATGCGCGGAGTGCCTCTCGACACCGACAACGGGTACCTGAACCTGTTCCTCTCCGAACTGATCAACCTCGACACCCCGTTCACGCCTTCGATCCTCCAGAGACTGATGGAGACCTACGGGGGAGCAGGGAAGAATCTGATCGCATCCGTGCTCATCGACTACGAACTGCTGGAAGGACACAGCTTCAGCGACCACAGGGTGTATCTCGACAGATATGTGGTGAATTCCTGGATCGAGGAATTCATCAAAGGAACGAACAAGGTCCCTCTAGACTCCACTCTCCTGGGCATCATGCGTTCCGGCGGAATGAACGTGCGCTACATCAGCGAGGACATCCCCGTACAGACATTGTCCCAGGCACTTCAGGAGGTGTTCAAGGAGGTCATCAAGGACACCGCTCCGGAAAAGATGTTCAACGCCAAATCCGTCAGCACCTGGAGGACACTGTTCGTAGGTCTCGACTACCTGAGAGGCAGGGCCGAGGCGAAGGTGAGGTACACCAATTATCTTGAAGCACCGAAGTTCGTGAACTTCATCGACAAATCCGTGAGGTACATGTCTGCCCTGCTTTCCGGAAAATCATTTGACGATCTAGGCATGAAGAAGACCTTCACATTCCTCGGAGCGGACTGTGCGAAGATATTCAAATCGGTCATCACACAGAAGGCCGAACTGCCTGAACCGAAACCTCAGACCAAGATTGTACTGAACCGCGACGCCATCTCCGAGGCACAGTCGGACCTCGCCGCGGTCACCGATATGATGTATGTGCCAGAGGAGGAAAATACAACACCTGATGTCAAGCCCGAACCGGCGGTTCAGACCGATATTCAACTTTCCCCGGACGACCCCTGGAAGGCATTGAACGATGTTCTCGACCCTTCGGAGAAGGAATACCTCGATGCCCTTGTCCAATCCCCCAGACAGGCCAAGGAACTCCTGAAGAAGACCGGAGCATCCCGCACGAAGATCGAGGATTCGATCAACGGCAAATCCCTCGACTGCATCGGGGACACGATCATAGAGAACGGAACGATTGTAGACGATTATTTGAACGATATAAGGAACATGAGACAATGACACCGACCATCCCCAAAAGGACCCTCAACACCCTGATGAACGCCATCTCCTCGGGCGTGGTCCCCCGCCGCGGACTGGAATACATCGCGGTCGGAAGGAAGAAGGAGACCGAGACCTTCGTTGCAGATCTCGATGACACGGCCGAAGGCGGAGGTGCCTTCCGCTTCATCTCCGGACGTTACGGAAACGGTAAAAGTTTCATGACCCAGATGGTCAGAAACTATGCGATGGACAAAGGCTTCGTGGTGATGGATGCCGACCTTGCCATCAACCGCAGGCTCACCGGGTCCAAGGACGAGGGAGTGAACACCTACCGCGAACTCATCAAGAATGCGGCGTACCGCGCAAGACCCGAAGGCGGAGCCCTGGAGCCCATCCTCCAGGAGTGGGCGATGTCCATCTCCGAAGAGGTTGGAGAGGACAACATCACGAAGGAATGCATCCTGTCCGCGGTCAGAGCAAGGACCAAGGAGTTCTCCTCCCTTCAGTTCTGCCATGATTTCGCACTGATGATCAGCGGATATATGTACGACTTCCTCAGCAACGCGGAAGACTCCCCTTCGCTGAGGTGGCTCAAAGGAGAATACGACCTCAAGAGCAATGTCAGAAGGGAACTTGGCATCAACACCCTCATCGACGACTCCGACTGGTATGAGATAATCAAGCTCTGGGCCCGTCTGTTCAAGGTTCTGGATTACAAAGGGCTCGTAGTCTTCCTCGACGAGGCCGTCGTCCTCTACAAACTTCCCAGCAAGGTCTCCCGTTCCAACAACTACGAACGTCTCCTGACGATGTTCAACGACATCATGCAGGGCAAATCGATGTACCTCTCGATCTACGTCTGCGGAACCCCCGAGTTCATCAAGGACCCGGCCCGCGGACTGTTCAGTTACGATGCTCTGAAATCACGTCTCATCTCCGGACGTTACGAATCGGACTATGACAATTATCTCGGACCTATCATCAACCTCAAGCCCCTTTCCAACGAGGAGATATTCGTCCTTCTGCGTACCATAAAGGGCCTGCACGAACAGAAATACGGATACACATCGGAGATCGATGACAACAAACTGGAGATCTATCTGAAGACCGTACTAAGCAACAGTGTCTCCTCGTCCCTCACCACCCCGCGTGAGATCACCAGGGACCTGATCAGTCTCCTCGACACCCTCCATCAGAACCCCGACGCGAGTTTCGATAAACTCGTCCGCGGAAGGACCGTGAAACCGAAAGACCCAGATGACTATCTCGGGGACCTCGACGTATGAGCGATCTCTTCTCCGATCTGCCCTGGTTCATTCAGGAGTACATCCACGACAACAGGTGGAGGTCCTTCAGGGACATTCAGCTGGAGACGTACGACCTCGTGCTGAACACCAGGTCGCACATCCTCATCTCCGCCGGAACATCGAGCGGTAAGACCGAGGCGGCCATGTTCCCTATCATCGGCTCCCTCTACGAGAACGAACCGAAAGGGTTCGGTGCCCTGTACATCGGTCCGCTGAAAGCATTGATCGACGACCAGTTCGAAAGACTGAAACCTGTCCTCAGAGACTCGGAGATCAAAGTGACCGCGTGGCACGGGGATGTCAGCGACCATAAGAAAAAGCAGTCGCTCGACAACCCTTCCGGGATCCTTCAGATCACCCCCGAATCCCTGCAGAACATCGTCACAAACAAACCTGAACGTCTCTGTCAGCTTTTCTCTCAATTGAGATTCGTGGTGATCGACGAGGTACACGCCTTCATGGCCTCCGACAGGGGCCTTCAGTTGCTGTGCTGCCTCGAACGCATCGAGAAGATCACAGGCTGCAGACCGAGACGTCTGGGTCTTTCAGCGACCATATCCGATCCGAAGCCCGTATGCGAATGGATCACGGCCAACACAGGGGTGGATACAAAGGTCGTCACCGACGACGCCTGCGGGAACAGGGAGATCGAGATCAGATACAATCAGTTCCCCCGGAAGACCGAGGACGACCCGAATTCAAGAGATATAGCGGTCGAAAAGTACTATGAGAAACTCTACGCTGATATCAAAGGAAAAAGCTGTATCGTGTTCGCCAACAGCCGTGATTCCGCCGAAAAGACCGCACATTCCCTCATGGCCCTGGCCTACTTTTATCACCACCCCGGCGAGGTGTTCATCCACCACGGCAGCATCTCCAAGGAACTCAGAACGAACGCCGAGAACGCACTGAAAAGCTGCGAGATGAAGGCCGCCGTGGTCGCCACCGTCACTTTGGAACTGGGAATAGATATCGGAAACCTCGACCGCATCGTTCAGATCGGGACCCCGTTCACATGTTCCAGCATGGTCCAGAGGATGGGTCGTTCCGGAAGGCGCGGCGGTATGCAGAATATGATAATCTACTGCAACGAGGACCTCGCCAAGGCATTCTCCGGTTCCGGAGAGATGTTCTGGGACCTCATCAAATGCATCGCCCTCGTCGAACTCATCATCAAAGACAGGTGGATCGAACCCTGTGAATCCCCGAAGATGCCGTTCGGACTCCTTTTCCACCAGACGATACAGTACATCAAATCCGGGATCGGATGCAAATATGCGGAACTGCTGGAGGAGGTGCTCTCGCTTTACCCCTTCAAGAACATAACCCCCAACGAATACCACACGCTCCTAAAGGACATGCTCAGTAACGGGTTCCTTCAGAGGATGGAGGACGGGACGCTTCTTCTCGGACCCAAGGGGGAATCGCTTGCGTTCAACCGCGAATTCTGTGCTGTCTTCTCGGTCGGAAAGGAAGTGGAGATCGTCTTCAACGAGAAATCGGTCGGTTCCATCCAGCACATCCCCCATGAAGGGGACCTTATCCAGCTGGCGGGCCGCATATGGCGTGTCAAAGCATACTCCGCCAAGGAGAGCCGTGCCGAGGTGGAGGAATCCAACGGCAATGTTACCACACCCTGGTCCTCCAGCATCCCGAATGTAAACACGAGGATCCTCAAGAAGATGAAAGAGGTCCTCTTCTCCACCGAAGAATACCCGTATATCGATGAAAATGCCGCGACCGCCCTAGAACACTGCCGCAAAATGGCCGTAAGGGTCGGAATGGACAGGATCTTCGTACCCACCAACACCGGATACAGACTCTACCCGTGGTTGGGCGATAAGCAGTTCGACACTCTGAGGATGATACTTCTTCAGCTGCCGGGCGTCGACGACGTCTTCAGCAGACCACCGTATTACATGGACGTCAAGACGGACCTGGGTGAAGGCAAGTTGAGGCAGATGATCAAGGACAAACAGGATCCGGATGTGTTCCTGCCGTACATCTGCAGAAAGGATATCGAGATTGGGAAATACGACACGTATATCCTGGGAGATCTGCTGGTGGACCAGTTCAAGGCGGACCAGGTCGATCTGGATTTCGAACTCGAGGAATTCACTGAATCTTGACGAATTCCGAGATGTAAAGGGACAGTTCCCTCTCGAGTGCATCTCCCTTCTTTCTCTTGGGAAGATGTCCGTCCACAGAAGACCCCAATACGATCTGAAGTGCGGCGGCGAGATGCTGCAGACGGTCGGCACGGTCGAGTTTCCTGTTGATCCTGACCTGTTCCAGTTCTTCCTCGGACAGTTTGGAGGATGCCTCTTCCAGAGCCTCGGCGACCCTGTCGAAGAACTCCACGATCTCAAAGCAGAACCTGCGTCCCATCTTGGGTTTCAGTCCGCCCTTGTAGCCCACCCTGCCGTAGGAGACACACTGATCCGCGGTCAAAGTGCCCAGCCTGGAGACCTCACGGCATTTCTCCGCGGATTCCACAGGATCGGAGGAGAAACGCAGGTACCCGACTATCGAATAGGCACCGGCAATGAAGAACATCGAGGAGGATTCGGGACCTTCGCACTCGGAGACGTTCTCCTTCGCATAATAGAAAAGGTCCTCGCAGAGAGGTTTCCATACCTCCCCGTGTTTGATCTGGGCCTCCGCATCGACCTCGGCGATCAGCTGTGTGGGAAGGATCCTTCCCTTGATCGCTATGTCGAGCATCTGTTTCGATACGAAATCGTAGATGTCGTTGCGGAGTTTCAGAAGATATTTCGGAGAGTCCTCGTCGAAACGGTCGACCGCCTCGCACCACAGTTTGACGGCCTCGACGAGGTTCTGTTCCTCTGCCTTCTCGAACGCCTTGTCGGCGTAGACGTGCCAGTTGGCGTTCTCGTCGATCTGCGGTTCCGGCGGAGGCTCGGGCGCCTCCTGTTTCTTTCTCCTGAACAGACCCATCTGATCCCTCAGTATTTGCCGCGTTTCTTCTTGGGGGAATCGCGGTTGGACGGATACCTCTTGGGAGTGTCCCTGTTGGAGGGGTACCTCTTCGGAGCATCGGACTTGGGCTTGAAATCCCTGTCCGCACGGGACCTGTCGGAGTGCTCGCGGTCGTGGTATCTGGATCTTTCATCACGGTCCCTGTAGGGGCGGTCTCCGCGGTCGCGGCGGGGCCTGTCACCGTAGCTGTTCTGACGGCGGTCGCGGCCTCCGTAACCCCTGTCCCCGTGTCCGTAGGAACGCCTGTCTCCACGGCCGGAATCATCGCGGTCGTGGTATCTGAGTCTTTCGTCACGGTCCCTGTAGGGACGGTCTCCGCGGTCCTGGTACCTGGGCTTTTCATCACGGTCGTGGTACCTCGGCTTCTCGTCACGGTCCCTGTAAGGGCGGTCACCATGGTCGCGGCGGGGACGGTCTCCATCCCTGTCACGGTATCCTCCGCGGTGTTCTCCGTATCCAGAACGGTCGCCATAGGGCCTGCGGTCGCCCCTCTGCCTGTACGGACGGTCACCGTCGCGGCGGTCCCTGTTGCCTCCGTAAGGACGGTCGGAACGCTCGCGGTCGTGGTATCTGGGTCTTTCGTCGCGGTCCCTGTAGGGGCGGTCTCCGCGGTCCCTGCGGCCGTATCCTCCGTTCCTGTCGGAGCGGTAAGGTTTATCGTAAGACCTCTTCTCCTCGGATCCCTCAGACACCTCGCCGGAATCATCCTCGGCGACCTCTTCGGAACCTTCCTCGGATTCCTCCTCGTTCCTCTTCACGTAGTTCTTGTAACGGTTCTCCCTGCGCCTGTCGAAGGAACCGTCCTCCTCATCGGAATAGGTCCTCTCCTTGACAGGAGCGGGAACGAAGGTCACTGCCTTTCCGTTGTGCTCCAGTCCGACCAGGTTCTCGAGGACGTAATCGGAGTGGTCGAGGGAGATCTCCACGAAGGAGACATCGTCCTTCAGACCGACCTTGCCCACCGCATCCTCCGGCAGGTCCGCATGTTTACGGATGAGGTCCGCGATGTCTCCGCGGGAAAGACCGTCGTTGCGGCCGAGATTGATCTCCAGGGTAGCGTAGCCTTCCCTCTCCTCGGCCTTGCGTTCCCTTCTGTTGTTTCTGTGTTTTTCGACTTTCATCTTGTTTTCCTTCTTAGGACGTTCCTTGGGAACGGGTTCATGGACCGCGTCGATGGGTTCCAGCTGGTCCAGAGTGACTTCTTCCATGGCCTCGTCGGCCTCATCCTCGCACATACGCACCAGTTTGCGGTCGCGGGGGTTCACCAGAGAGATCGAGATGCCTTCCTTTCCGGCACGTCCGGTCCTTCCGATACGGTGGAGATAGGTCTCCGGTTCGGTGGGAAGATCGAAGTTCACGACCAGGTCGACATCCCTGACGTCGAGTCCTCTGGCTGCCACGTCGGTGGCCAAAAGTATAGTTATACGGTTGTCGCGGAACTCGCCGATGACCCTTTCCCTGAGTTTCTGGGGCATGTCGCCGTGCAGCGTTCCGACCTTGGCTCCGTCTGCCTTCAGTTCCTGATATACGGTGTCCACCATCACCTTGGTCGCGAAGAAGACGATGACCTTCGGGGTTCCTTTCAGCAGGATTTCGTAAAGGGCCTCCTTCTTCTCGTTCCTCTTGCATCTGACGAGATACTGGCGGGTGAGTCCGGTGGTGGGGGTGTCTCCGGAGATATCGATGACATCGGGATTGTCGAGCATGTTCTCCGCCAGGTCCTGGATCTCGGGACTGATGGTGGCCGAGAACATCAGGCCGTGCCTCTTCTCAGGCACGTGCTCCATGATGAAATCCAGATCCTCCTCGAATCCCATGTCGAGCATACGGTCGGCCTCGTCGAGGACCACTTCAGTGATCTCAGAGAGGTCCAATGCGTCGCGTTCGATCATGTCCTTGAGCCTTCCAGGGGTTCCGACCACGATGTCGGTGCCTCTGCGGAGTGCGACTATCTGACGGTCGATGGGGGCTCCGCCGTAGACGGCGGTGCTGGTGTGTCCGGTTCCGCGGGAAAGTTTCCTGAGTTCTGTGTCGACCTGCATCGCCAGTTCCCTGGTGGGGGCGATGACCAGCGTCGACGGGTGGTCCCTGCCTTTTCCTGTCCTGCTCATCACGATCATGGCGTAGGCACCGGTCTTTCCGGTACCGGTTTGGGCCTTGACGATGAGATCGTTTCCGGCTATTCCGGCAGGCACCGCCTCACATTGTACAGGCGTAGGTTCGTTCCAGCCCATTTCCTTCATAGCACAGATGAATCTGTCGTTTAAACCAAGGTCCTCAAAAGAAGTCATTAGAATTCATTCCCGAACGTACCGTCAGGTACATCCCACGGTAATCATCGACCTATATTAAACCAATCTAAAGAAATATCAAGAGCTGAACGGCGGGATCGGACTGCCAGAGGTCTGCTAGAGATACGGATTCACAGGTTTCATAAGGTATGTGCGGCTATCCTGATCCAACAAAAACGGAACGCTGGGACATTGTCACGTTCCGGGATCAGGGATACCATGCTTATAGATTTCAACGGAATGAAGGAGAGAGAAATGCCATGTATGAACAACGGCACCGGGACCATGACGGCGAGGATGTATGCCGATGATCTCGGAAGGGCCGTTCTCTGCAGAATCCGTCCCGGAGGTTCGATCGGCCTGCACAGGCATGACAACGGCGATGATGTGAACTATGTCATCTCCGGAACAGGAAAAGCTATCTGCGACGGGCAGGAGGAGGTCCTGAAGGCAGGTGTCTGTCACATCTGCAGAAAGGGATCGGAACACAGTATTGAGAACACTGGCACTGTTGATCTTGTGCTGTTCACATACGTGACCGTGCGCTGAGAATCGGTCACTCCCCCAGCAACCAATCCACAACCTGCACAATCTTTATCCCGTCGATATCGTCCGTCAGATACTTGTCGTAGGTTATGATGAACTTGGGATTGTTGTCATCTACCGCCTTGAGCGGACGCAGTTCCCTTTCCAGGGTTTTAGGGTCCGCCAGACTCATACACACCTGGTAATACGACGGTCTTCCCAGTGGATCGACAACAAAATCGATCTCCGAACCGTCCACGTCGTACACAGCCACCTCGCGGAACCTGAAACGCAATTCATTGAAGACTATGTTCTCAAGCAGTCCGTCAAGGTCCTCGGGCCTAAATGGCACCGTCATATTCCTAATACCCAGATCAGAGGCGAAGAACTTATCGGAGGTGCTGAGATACTCCTTGGTCTTGGAGCTCATCCTCTTCGCCCGATACATTAAGAAGGCCTCACATAGGTAATCGAGATAGTTCTCGACCGTGACATGGCTCACCTTCACGCCTTTGGACTGCAGGTAATCGGATGCCTTCCTTGCCGAGGTCCTGTCGCCGATGTTCCTCATCGCATACCTCACGAGATTGACCATTCTGGCGGAATCCGTGATGTTATGGCGGCGTTCGATGTCCTTGGCATACACCGTGTTGTACACATCGGTCAAGATCTGAGGGATCAGCAGTTTGGCAGACGTATCCTGCAGTTTCGCCACCGCAGGAAGCGAACCCTGTTTCAGAAAATCCTGGAAAAGACGGTCGCTTGACAGCCCGCTCCCCTTTCTGAACGAGACATATTCCCCGAAGGTCAGAGGCATCATGTGTATCTCGATATCTCTTCCTGAGAGTTTCGTGGCCAGTTCTGAGGACAGCATCTGCGAATTGGAACCCGTTATGTACACATCGGCACCTGATGTGTAGAATGAAGCGATGGACACCTCCCACTCTTCCACGTTCTGGATCTCATCAAAGAAAAGGTACTTTCCAGGGCCGGGAGTTAACTTCGAGTTCACATAATCTGTCAGTTCCCGGTGGTTGCTCGGACGGTCCGCCTCGTCGATATCGAAGTCGATAGAAAGGATATCTTCGGAAGGAACACCTGCGGATCTGAGTTCATCACGGAACGATCTCATAAGCGTGGACTTCCCCGACCTCCTCAATCCGGTGATCACTTTGATGAACGGCGTATCCTTAGATGCTCTGATCATTTCCAGATAGTGTTCTCTCGGTTCGATGATCCACTGTTCCTTTTCCATAGTGTAAAGTAGACTTTACATAATACTTAAAAATTACTTTTTTGTAAAATTGACTTTACAAAATTTCTGAGTGAGTGTAGTGTTCACTTTGAGGTTCCAAAGTGTAGTGTTTACCTTAAGGTACTGAAAAATACAAACCCGCTTCATGACCAAGAATTTGAACATCTGGGTCTTTTGATTTTTGTCATTATCGCTGTGATGAAAATGACAATCCAACCTCAAGAACCGCAGGTTGAAATCCATAGCTACCGCTATCAACAGCTATGAAAGTAAACACTACGCGGACCGGGTCCGGGATCAGTTGTTCCCGACGATCTCTTCAGCGGACTGGATGCACTTGGTGAGCACTGAGTAAGCGTTGATCATGTCGGGTTCGTTGACGATGAAGATGGTGTCGGTATGACAGCTGACGGTCTCCTCGAGGTTGATGCCCGCATCGGAAAGGTTCGTGATGAGGTACGCGATGACTCCCGCGGTGTCGACGATCTTTTCAGGCGATTTCACCACGATCTCCACGAGGTTCTCGCGGATCTTGATGAGGTTGAACCTTCCGACCGTATCGATGATCCTGTCCTTGAGCATCCTGTCGGCGATGATGGTGACGGCGCTTGCGGACTGTACGCACTGCATGATGGAGTTCTCGTTCCACATATCCTTGAAAAGGTTGTCCATCTTGTGAAGGACGGTCCAATCGTTCTTGGCGGTGACGATGCAGGTCTTGGTACGCATCTCAAGCCTGCTGTCCTTGAGAATGGAAAGGATGCTGAGTTCGTGGTCGGTGGTGACACTGAGCTTGGACGCATAACGCCTGCATGCGATCATCACTGCCTCCTCGTTCTCGACATCGAGGTCCTTCATGATCAGACGTGCCAGAGAGGAATAGTTGATAAGTCCTTTCGCCACGCAGTCTTTGATGCTCGGGTGGGCATCGATGAACAATCTGGTCCTCTCAGCGAGGCTCTCTCTGGATACGGAATCCGCCATAATGAGGATAACATATTCTGATTATTAATGTCTATTGTCGGACATATTGTTGGTTTAGTCCTAAGAAGACCCCTTTTCTTTTCAATTTCATTGATATGATGTCTGTTAATCATATATTTCGAAGATTCTTTTTGATAAGATTCTGATGAAAACAGACAAAAACAAAGCTTTCTGGCAGAATTTACATATTGAAAAATCCTAAGTTTTCTTAGGAAAATCTATACATGTTCAATAAATCCTAAGAGTTCTTAGGATAATTGGTCAAACCATTGAAAATCCTAAATTTTCTTACGATTATATAGCACTATAGTGATGTGGGTCCATGGAAGTTCTCCGCGAGAAACAGCTCAGACTGCTCCAGAGTGCCAAAGACAAAACGGATCTGGCAAAGATTATAACAGGTATGCGCCGTGTCGGCAAATCCACCCTCCTGAAGCAGTTCCGCAGCACCCTCAGCAAGGATGACAATATCGTGTTCCTCAACCTTGACGCCCATGATGAAATCAAGACCCAGAGCGACTTAAAAAAATGCATTCTTGACGGATTCACAGAGAATAAGATCCACTATGTGTTCATAGACGAGGTCCAGAACGTCGACGGCTGGGAGATTGTAATCGCAGGACTCATCGCACGCGAGGACTGCGACATATACCTCACCGGTTCGAGTTCCAAAATGCTCTCCTCAGAGCTGGCCACCAAGATCTCCGGCAGGTATGTTGAGATAGAACTTGCACCCCTGTCATTCAAGGAATATCTGACATTTTATCCCGGAGATAAATACGAAAGATTCGAAGACTATCTCCGCTACGGCTCACTTCCGATCATCGAACCCTCCAGAGGTTCCGAACTCTGTGATAAACAGCTGGAAGATGTGTTCTATACAGTCCTGGTGAAAGATATCCTGGCACGTATCGGCAGCAACGACTTAAACAAAGTGGTTGCAATAGCCAAATTCCTCTTTTCAAACATCGGGAACATCACCAATGTGGACAACATCTCCAAAGACCTCGGCCTAGGATATCCTACGGTCAAGAAATTCGTGAATGAGATGCTCTCCGCACATATGTTCGAGTACTGCGAAAGGTACGACATCGTCGGAAGGAGGATCCTGCAGTCCAAAGGCAAATATTACGCCACTGACGTCGGCATGAGGCGGATTATGATGGACAGTACCCAGACCCCGGACATCAGCAGACCACTCGAGAACATCGTGTACATAGAACTACGCCGCAGATATCCGGTCGTCCGTGTCGGCAGCTACAGAGACTGCGAGGTGGATTTTACCGTCTCTAACAGTGATTCCACAGAATATTATCAAGTGTCCCAGAGTATCACATCCGAAGATACCAGGAAAAGGGAATTCCGCCCTTACGAGAGGATCGATGACAATTTCCATAAGACCGTGCTCACCCTCGACCGCTACGGACTCGGCTCCTATAACGGCATCGATGTCGTAAACGTCATAGACTGGCTGCTGAAAGAATAAATTTTCAATGTGCCAGACACCCGTTTTCTGATATCTACATATCCGAAAACACACCTTCTCCCGGGATATCGGCACACCTTTTCCCCTCTGAAAATTGTATATAGAACGCTGTTCTCTCATCCTTATTTCGCAGCCGGAAGGTCCGTTAAAGACGGGCCGGAACGGTACGATCAACGAAGGTAGAACATGGACCAAACGAACGAAATCATCAGAAAATACGCGCTGCAGAATGCCGTATTCTTCAAAGGAAAGGCAAACCCCAAGTCCGTCGTGGGCAAAGTTCTCGGAGAGATCCCCGAACTCCGCCCCAAGAGCGCCGAGATCATCCCCCTCGTCAACTCCATCGTTGAAGAGGTCAACGGAATGACCCTCGAGGCCCAGACCAAGGCCCTTTCCGAGATGGACTCCTCTCTGCTCGTAAAAGAGAAGAAGGAACGCAAATACGAACTCCCCGAACTCAAGAACGTCAACGGCGAGGTCGTGATGCGTATCGCACCCGGACCTTCCGGACCCCTTCACATCGGACACACCCGTGCCTCCGTGCTCAACGACGAATACGTCAAGCGCTACGGCGGAAAGCTCATCCTCAGGTTCGAGGACACCAACCCCGAGAAACTCGACCCCGATGCATATCACACCATCCCCGAGGACCTCGACTGGCTCGGCGTGAAGATCCACCAGTCCTTCATCCAGTCGGACCGTTTCGAGATCTACTACGACCACACCAAGAAACTCCTAGAGATGGGACACGCATACGTCTGCACCTGCAACGGTGACCACTGGAGGGAGCTCAAAGAGAAGAGCATCGCCTGCCCCTGCAGGGACCTTCCCGTGAACACCCAGATGGAGAGATATGAGAAGTTCATGAACGGCGAGTACAAGGACGGGGAGGCCGTCGTTGTCGTCAAGACCGACCTCCACCACCCCAACCCCGCCGTCAGAGATTTCGTCGCCCTCCGTCTCGTCAGCCGCGCATCGCACCCCAGGACCGGAGACAAATACATCGCATATCCGATGATGAACCTCTCCGTCGCCGTCGACGACCACCTCATGGGCATGACCCATGTCATCAGGGGAAAAGACCACCTGAACAACACCGACCGTCAGGCCTACATCTTCGACTACTTCGGATGGAAGAAGCCCGAATACTACCACTACGGTCTGGTCCACATCCCCGACACCGTTCTCAAGACCTCCCTCATCAAGAAGGAGATCCAGGAAGGCACCTACTCCGGATGGGACGACGTCCGCACCGGAACCGTCCGTGCCCTCGCCAGGCGCGGTATCAAGGCCGATGCCGTCAGGAGATACTGGGTCGAGGCCGGAATGAAGAGCGTCGACATCGAGTTCTCCTGGGACGGACTGTATGCCAAGAACAGGGATATCATCGACTCCGTCTCCAACAGGTACTTCTTCGTCGGAAACCCCGTCGAGTACAAGGTCACCGGTGCCGATGAGATCACCGGTTCCGCACCTCTGCACCCCGACCACGCTGACAGGGGAGACAGGAAATACGACTACAAGGCACCTGTATCGGTCTACCTCTCCAAAGAGGACTCCGAACTCTTCGAGTCCGCAGGAAAGGTCCGCCTGAAGGACTTCTGCAACCTCGAATTCGGAAACCCTGCCGTCTACACAGGAAATGACGTCTCCATCCTGAAAAAAGGTGCAAAAGCAGTACAGTGGGTCGGATCTGACGCAATGAAAGCGGAACTCCTCATGCCCGACGGAACAATCACCGAGGGTCTTGTAGAACCCGCCTTCGCCAAGGAGAACGGGGACTCCGTCCAGCTTGAAAGGATCGGATTCGCCAGGGTCGAAAAGAAGGATTCCAACAAGGTCTCCTTCGTGTTCTCACACCGCTGATAAGGTAAACACAGGTCTTCGGACCGTTAAAAAAACCCTTTCGGACCCTTTTTTCACAGGTCCGGAAGGGAAAATGAGTTTCAGTTGAGAGCTTCCGTGAGGATCCTCATGAACTCGTTCTTCTGCTCCATCGTGAAGATGAGCGGAGGAATGAGACGGAGGGTCTTTCCGTGGGCCACGTTGACCAGGATGTTGTGGTCGAACATGAACTTCTTGACAGCAGCCGCGGTTGCTTCGGAGTCCATCTCCACACCGATCAGGAATCCCATTCCGCGGACGTCCCTGATCTTGTCGGGGTGCTGTGCCTTCAGGGCGTTAAGGTCGGCGAACCAGGACTCGGAGACGGTGTTGACGTTGTCGAGGATGCGCTGACGGTTGATGATGTCGATGACGGCGCTTCCGGAGGCACAGACCAGGGGGTTTCCGCCGAAGGTAGTTCCGTGGGTACCGGGGGTCATACAGGATGCGATCTCATCGGTGGTCATGACAGCTCCGATGGGCATTCCGGCGGCGAGACCCTTCGCCGCGGTGATTATATCGGGAACGACTCCGAACTGGTCCATGCACCACCATTTTCCGGTGCGGCCCATTCCGGTCTGAACCTCGTCGACGATCATTATGACGCCGAGGTCGGTACAGAGGTCGCGGACACCCTCGATGAACTCCTTGGTTGCCGGGATGACTCCTCCCTCTCCCTGGATTCCCTCGACCATCAGTGCAGCGGTGTCGCGGTCGATCTGGGACTTCACGGATTCGAGGTCGTTGTACGTGTAGTAATGGTATGCTCCGCTGATCAAAGGTTCGAATCCGGACTGATACTTCGTCTGTCCGGTGGCTCCGAGGGAGGCGGATGTGCGTCCGTGGAAACCGTTCAGGGCGGAAAGCACCTTGTGGCGTCCGGTGTAGCGGACGGCGGTCTTCAGGGCACCCTCGTTGGCCTCTGCACCGCTGTTGACGAACAGGGTGCGGGTGATTGAGTCGGGGGTGATGGTGTTGAGGCGCTGTGCGAGCAGTGCCTGTTCCTTGATGTAGTAGAGATTGGAGACGTGTACGAGGTGGGAGACCTGGTCGCGCATGGCCTTGACCCACTCGGGATGTGAATGTCCCAGACTGCAGACCGCGATACCTGCGGTGACGTCGAGGTACTTCTTTCCCTCGGTGTCGAAGAGGTAACAGCCCTCGCCGTTCTCGAAGGCGATGTCCATACGGCCGTAGTTCTGGAAGAGGTACTTCGAACTGAGGTCTTTGATTGTGTTGAAATCCATATAAATCACTTTTTGACTATGAGTGTCCCTTTGGGGACGTTGTTGAGGATGATGTCCGTGAGGATGCTGTCGGGATCGCGTCCGTTGACCATGCGGACCATGTGCGCACCGGCGTCCACGGCCTTACGGCAGGCCTCCACCTTGGGGATCATTCCGCCGGAAATGGTACCGTCAGCGATCATCGCGTCGATGTCGGCGAAGGTGGCGCGGTCAATCTTGGAAGAGGGGTCTGCCACGTTCTTCAGGATGCCTGGGACATCTGTTATTGCGATCATTTCCTTGCACTTGATACCGGCCGCGATGCCTGCCGCCATGGTGTCCGCGTTGACGTTCAGGTGCTGAACCTTGTCATCGACGGCCATGGCCCCGATGGGGTAAATCACAGGTACGATCTTGTCTGCCACGAGGTCGAGAATGGTCTGCTTGTCGACGGATACAACTTCTCCCACGAGTCCGGGATCGACCGTCACGGTCTTTCCGTCCTCGGTGGCGTCGAAAGGAGCCTTCTTCCTGCATTCGGTGCAGAAATAGGCGGGCATTCCGACGGCCCTGACACCTGCGCGGTCGAAGGCGGCGACGACGTTCCCGTTGATCTCGCGGAGGACCTTCTCGGCCACTTCGAGGGCGCCTTCATCTGTCACGCGGACACCGGCGACCATCCTGGGACTCATGCCGAGACGTTCCATCTCACGGGAGATGGAGGGGCCTCCGCCATGCACGACGACGATCGATCTGCCGTTCTCCATGAGCTCGGAGATCTCATGTGCCAGACGGTCCAATCCGGACTCTCCGTCGAGCGCATTTCCGCCGAATTTGAGAAGATAGATCTCACTCATCCGACCACTCAGGATGCGTACTCTGCGTTGATGCGGACGTAATCGTAGGTAAGGTCGCAGCCCCATCCGGTGGCGGATGCGTTTCCTACACCGAGGTCGAGACTGAGGATGACCTCCTTGTTGTCCATGGTCATACGGACGGCCTCGACGGAGGTCTCGTCCTGGAAGACAGGTGCACCGGAGTCGAGGATGTCGACGACCATATCGCCTCCCTTGATGGTCAGGTGGACGTCGTTGAGACTGAACTTGGCACCGCTGTTTCCGACGGCCATCATGACACGTCCGTAATTGGGGTCCGCTCCGAAGATGGCTGCCTTGACAAGAGGCGAGTTGATGATCGCCTTGATGCATTTCTTCGCATCTTCCTTGGTCTCAGCACCTTTTACTTCAACGGTGATGAGCTTGGTGGCCCCCTCTCCGTCCATGGCGATGGTGCGTGCGATCTTGGTGGTGAGGACACGGAGCGCATCCTGGAAGTTGGGATCGTCATCGGCGGGCTTGCCTCCGGCGAGTCCGTTGGCGAGCATGATGCAGGTGTCGTTGGTGGACTGGTCGCCGTCGACGGAGACCATGTTCATCGAATCATCGAGGATCCCCTGGAAGTGCTCGTAGAACTTGGGGGTGAGGACCGCATCGGTGGTGATGAGGGACAGGGTCGTTCCGTGAAGTGCCTTGAGGTGGGGCTGGATCATTCCGCTTCCCTTGGAGATCATGGAGATCCTTACCATGGTTCCGTCCTCGAGACGGACGCGGACCGCACATTCCTTCTTGATGGTATCGGTGGTCATGATGGCCTCGCAGATGAGGTTGTCACTGTCGCGTCCGGTGCCGAGGGCCTTCACTGCCTTGGTGATTCCGAAAGTGATCTTCGGCATGTCCATGAAACGTCCGATGAGTCCGGTGGACATGACACCGACCTGTTTGGGCTCGATGCCCAGTTCGGCCGCCACGAGTTTCTGCATGGTCTGTGCGTCCTCGTATCCGCGGCGTCCGGTGAGGGCGTTCGCGTTACCGCTGTTGACGATGACCGCGGAGAGTTTCTCCGGTTTGTCGTTCATCATGAGCTGCACAGGTGCGGCTTTTACGTTGTTCGAAGTGAATGCGCAGAATGCGGTGGCAGGAACCTCGGAATAAAGAAGTCCCATATCCAGCGAACGGTATTTCACACCGGAATGCACACCTGCTGCCTTGAATCCCTGAGGGGTCGTTATCCCTCCGTCGATTATCTCTACCATTATCAATCACACTCCAAGTCCGGGGAAGTCGAGACCTGCTGTCTCGTCCAGCCCCAGCATAAGGTTCATGTTCTGGACCGCCTGTCCGGCGGCCCCTTTGACCAGATTGTCCAACACACCGAAGCTCACGATGCGTCCGCCGATGACCTTCGAGCCCACCTGTGCGTGGTTCGAGCCCACCACGGCGCGGATCGAGGGTTCCGGCACATAGTCCACGAAGCGTTCCTTTCCGTATGCGTCCTCGAAGACCGCATCGATGTCCGCCTGAGTAACATCCTTCTTTGCGCGGAAGTAGCATGAGGAGATGATGCCCCTCACGATCGGGATGAGGTGGGGGACGAACATCACGTCGCACTTGCTTCCCGCGTACATCCCGACGGCCATGTCGATCTCCGGGGTGTGGCGATGGGTCCCCACGCTGTAGGGGATCACCGACTCTCCGCAGGTCGGGTGGTGAAGGCGCTCGGAAGGCTTCATTCCCGCTCCGGAGGTTCCGCTCTTTCCGTCCACGAAGACGTCCGGATACACGAGACCGGACTTTATGAGCGGGGCGATCGCCAGGATCGCGGATGTCGCATAACATCCGGGATTTGCCACGAGATCGGCACCTTTGATGTCCTTGCGGAAGAACTCGGGGAGACCGAACACCGCTTCGGAAAGATGTTCGGTGTCTGTGTGCTCTTTACCATACCATTTCTCGTACTCTTTCGGGTCTTTGAGACGGTAGTCTCCGGACAGGTCGACGCATTTGATCCCCTGTTCGACGAGACCGGGCACCTCTTCCATGGCGACACCGCGGGGGGTGGCCACCATCACGAGGTCGAGATCGTTGGTATCGGAGATCTTCTCGGTGAACTCGATGTCGGAGTATCCTTTCAGGAAGGTGTTGACCTCGGAGACCTTCTTCCCGGCGTTGGTACGGGAGGTCAGGGCCGCAAGCTCGACATCGGGGTGTCTGCAAAGGATACGGGAGAGTTCGCTTCCTGTATATCCCGTTCCTCCGATAATTCCGATTCTGTATACCATTTCGATACCTCGTGTTGAATACGGGCGCCTAAGAAATATCGATTAAAAAGCTATTGTCCGATTTCAGACATCAAATGTCGGATACGTCACGGCTTCAACAAAACTGACCGTTTTCTGACGGTTGATTCTATCCGCGACATTCTCCGGAACCGGCCCGAAACCGGGCTGCTGGCATCCCTCATCGGTGCAGGTATTCTTCCCATTCGAGGACACGTTTCAGCATGGTGTCGATATCGAGTACACCGTAGGCGAAACCTTTGCGGACCAGTTCCTCGGGGACATACTCGTCGTATTTCTCGAAGTAGGGGACCTCTTTCTCATAGACAAGATCCATGGGATCTAGTTCCTCTTTAGAATGATCGACCGCGACCTGATAGAACTCCTTCTCGGAGACCTTCATGGAGAACTGTATGAAGAACGGGCGGTCGGAGTCGAGACCTGAAAGACCCAGATCCCCTGCGCACTTGATCTTGAGGAACCTCTCGAGGGCGAAGAAAGCGTATGTTCCCAACCACGGGAACAGACACCACATGTTCCCTCCGAGATTGATCAGAGGCCTCCTTCCGATGCCTGCGGCGGCAGCGACCTCCCTTGCTTCCGAGAGCCTTCCGACGGCATTCTTCATCAGGAACGGATAGACCTTGTCCTCGAGCAGGACCTGTCTCATCCTCAGAAGGATCTTGGTGTCCATGTCGCCGGGATCGAGACCGAAGAAGGCGGGAACGCGCCCTTTCACTTCAGTGACAGTGAGAAGATGTCTTTTCAGGTCGATGGTGTCAACGGTCCACACCTTTCCGGCGATGGCGACCTTCTCGCCCACGGGCGGAGGGCGTACAATAGTGCCCAATTCGACGGAATCGCAGCGGACGGTGAACTCCTCGTTCTCCTGAAATGTGGCGAGGAAACGGTATGATGACAAAATCTTCTCCCCCGCCAGCCCCACGATCAGTCCGCCCCTTTCGGTCTTCTCGATCATATCGGTGGAGATCAGATGGCGGAGCAGGACCTTGTAGTCGTCCTGGGATATCCTGTGGAAATAGGACAGTCTCAGAACCTTTCCGGCAAGCTGGGCGGGGCTCATCTCCCCTCCGCCGGCCAGGACGCACATGGTCTGATGGAACAGCAGGGAGAACGGAAGCCTGTCGAATCTCGGCGGTTCGACCCATTTCTCCTCGATGTATAGCTGAACCAATGCGATCCCGTGGATCAGGGACCAGGGAACGGCGGCAGGCGCCATGCTCCTCGATTCGGCCTCATCCTCCCTGATGACGAACCACATCTCCGGTGGCTGTCCTCTGCGTCCGGTCCTTCCCATCCTCTGCAGGAACGAGGAGACGGTCCACGGGGCATCGATCTGGAATGCCCTTTCCAGACGGCCGATGTCGATACCGAGTTCTAAGGTGGATGTGGTGCAGACCGTGATGTCCCTGCTCTCATCCTTCATATCCCTTTCCGCAGCCTCCCTGAGGGCAGGGGAGATGTTCCCGTGGTGGATCAGGAACCTGTCGGGCTCCTTCCTCGCCTCGCAATAATGGCGAAGGGTGGAACAGACCTCTTCGCATTCCTCCCTCGAATTGGAGAATATGAGACACTTCTTCCCGCGGGTGTGTTCGAATATGTATCCGTACCCGGGATCGGCGTTGCGGGGTGCGGTGTCAGTGGGGACATCCAATGGTGCCAGAGGCTTGACGTTCTCTTCAGGTTCAGCCTGCTGGGACTGTATGAAGAAATGCTCCATCGAGAGCCTCCACTTTACCTTCGGCTCCTCCACCTTGGGTATCACGGTTATGCGTCCGGTCCCGGCGGAAAGGAACTCTCCCGTCCTCTGGGGATTTCCGATAGTGGCGGAAAGACCGATCCTGCGGGGGTTGCAGCCTGCCATTTTGGACAGTCTTTCAATGAGACACAGCATCTGACCTCCGCGGTCGCCCTTGATCAGAGAGTGGACCTCATCGATCACTATGAAACGCAGATCCCCGAAAAGACGGACAATATCGCCGTGCCTGTGGAGCAGCATCCCTTCAAGGGATTCGGGGGTGATCTGCAGTATTCCGGAGGGGTTCCGAACCATCTTCTCCTTGTGGCTCTGATTCACATCACCGTGCCAGTGCCATACTGGAATATCGGCCTCCTGGCACAGTTGTTCGAGACGTTCAAATTGATCATTGATAAGTGCCTTCAGAGGCCCGATGTAAAGCGCTCCGATGGACGCAGGAGGGTCCTCCTGAAGGAGCGTAAGAATTGGGAAGAACGCCGCCTCGGTCTTTCCCGAAGCGGTGGATGCTGTAAGAAGAACATTCTGCGATGTGTTGAATATCGCATCCGCGGCCGCCATCTGGATCCCGCGGAGGGATTCCCAGTTGTTGCAATAGATGAATTCCTTGATGAAAGGGGCGTATCTGTCGAACACCGGGTTTCCCATGGTATCAGATCTCGAACTCCGGGATCGCGTCCTCGTCCTCCTCGAGACCGCCCTCGGCGAACTGGAAATCACCGGAACGGAGGACCTGATCGACGGTCTTCTCAGGATATTGGTAAAGGATATCCAGAAGCTCGATGAAGTCCCTGATGACCTCCCTGGGGGTGATGTGGCTGTCGGCCCCGATACGACCGTACTCGATCTTGATGAAATCGACCAGGTCCTTCTCCTGAAGTTTTACCTCGTATCCGAATAAAACTGCGTGTATCTGGGACAGTTTCTCCACCAGGATTGTCATCTCCTCATATCCGAGGGGATCGAGTTTGATGACCGGTGCGAGCATGTCCTTTGTGTCATCATTCGAGAACTTTCCGGTGCTGAGCCTCGAGCGCAGGGCCTCGTAACTGTAGATGCCTCTCTGGGGGTTCTCGATGCATTCCGGAGTACCGCACATGATAATACCCAGATACTTCGCTTTGCCCTGCAGGACATCGTTGTACATCGACAGGATCTTCTCGTAGTTGCTTTCTCTGGAGATCCTGTTGGAGATCTTGTAAAGGTTGACCAGTTCGTCGATGAGGATGACCATTCCGGCGTATCCGGCCTGTTTGAGGAAGGCGGCGAACACCTTGAGATACTCGTACCAGTCGTCGTCCGTGATGATGAGATTGATACCCAATTCGTTCTTGGCCTCGGTCTTGTTGACGAACTCCCCGCGGAACCAGCGGATGACCTTCGCCTTCATGAGTTCGTCGTTCTCCGCATAGGATCTATAGTAAAGGGTCAGCAGCCTGGCGAAATCGAATCCCCTCACCATGTCGCTCATTGAAAGTACTTCGGTGCTGATGCGTTTCTCAACCGCTTTGGTGAAATCCGGGGACTCTGGGTCTGTGTCATTTGACACGGTTGCCATGACGTTCGAGATCCATTTGTCGAGGATGAGCGATAACGCTCCGCCCTCGGGACAGGTCTTGGTGCTCATGTTCCGGACCAGTTCGCGGTAGGTCGCCAGTCCCTGCCCCTTGTTGCCATGCAGTTTCCTTTCGGGAGACAGATCTGCATCAACTACCACGAAATTCCTGTCCATAAGATAGTTCCTGATCGCTTGTAACAGGAACGATTTGCCGCTTCCGTACCTTCCTTCGATGAATCTGAACGCCGCTCCACCGTCGGCGATGATGTCGATGTCGTTCAGGAGGGCGTCGATCTCCGCCTTGCGTCCGACGGTGATGTATGACAGCCCGATGCGCGGAACGACACCTCCTTTCAGTGAGTTTATAACGGTCGAAGCGACCCTTTTAGGTATTTTCACAGACATATTATCCTCTTGATATCCTCTTTATAATCTTCAATCATAATCGGTTTTCCGTCCTGCACCTCGAGGGCCGTATCACCGATCTCCTCGAACAGTTTCTTATTCACCGAATCCACAAGGATCGAAAGCATCAGACGGTTCTTTTTGATGAATGACTGCCAGTTCCCGCCTTCGATCAGAATGGTCAGGAATCTGACCTCATCCTTGTCCAAAAATGGGTATGTCTCAGGAACGACCGGCTCCTCAGTTTCGGCCCGTTTTTCCTTCACATCTTTCTTCGGTATTGGGTATTTTTTGACATCTGGCACATTATCGATCTCATCAGAAGTCCGGATCCTTTCCGAAGTCTCCTGAGCATCCTGGCGAACGGATTCCAACCTGCTGCTGTCAATGACTACGACTCTCTTGTTCTTATCCGCTTTCCAGTCGCGGATCGCCTTTTGAATGCATTTGTAATACTCATTCCTCGGGGACAGCCTTTCTTTGATCTTCGGAAGGCCAAATTCATTCCGCAGCAGAAGATCTATTGTATTCATAATATTCGACAGAGACGATTTGAAATCAGTGCTCAGAATGCACATGGAATAGGTACAGCGGTTCCCTTCGAATGTATATTTATGCAATTCGTCAATTTCATAGGTGTAACTTCCGTGATTGACATCTAATTCGACCGGAAGAGCACGGAACAGTTCATACCAGGAACAATTGTGCCAGGTGAACAATAACCTCGAGAAGGGTTCATTATCCGCATCCTGTTTGATAAGAATGCGGAAAAACCGAACAAGGATATCCTGATAGTCCTCTTGGTGCTCCGTATATACTTTTTTACTTTCGAAATTGTATCTCGCCAGGGAATTTATCAGGGGCATGATCTTCTGAGCGGAAATATACTCAGGATGGACCAATTGTAACAGCAACTTATACCAATCCGGATACTCATAATCCCACTCCAACGGAACCCTGTGATATGCTGAAAAATCATGAATCCATTGTACAAAGAGTTCATTACTGAACCAGAACTCCTTTTTGACATAGATGTCCAGCAGTTCTTTCTGACATTCAAGTGGATCACTCCAACCAGAACCGTTGAGAAGTTCGCAGATATACAGATAGCAAAAACATTGGGGGATCGATTTCGTTTTTCCCGACCGGTATCTCGTCCTCCATGAAAAATAACATCTCAGATTGCCCATACCGAACCAATAAGTGATGTTGGAAGTGTTCCGTGTTTCACCGGCAAACTTATCCTCTAGATTTTCAGCCATCTTTGCAACCCTGTGATAAATTGCAGATTCTGGCAGATGCCTTGCTTCATCAGAATGCATAAATACGCGGATTTCGAGAATCTTAGGCAGAATATCGATATCGGTCTTGTCGGGCCCATTCCTAATACGGTAGTCACGATAAACCAGTGAATCGAACGCCTTATCCTCAATCAGCATCTGAGCCAATTCCTTTATGCTGGAAACATTGCTGCTCTTAGAGTATGCCCAGTCACAACAAGTGCGGGAGATCCCTAGTGCATAAAGAAGAAAACTCAGATCAGTGGTCGGCGTGATGTCCACTGTATACCATTCGTCATCATATCCGTTCGGCGGAGGGTGGATAAAAGGCAGACCCGAAAAGTAATCATATGCATTAGAACAGCCGAGAAACATGATCTGAGGTTCTTTGAACAACCGGGTGACTATTGCAATCTGATATCCTGAGCTGCTGACGATCACCGTGGGACATACAGCTTGCCTGTTGACGGCGACTTTGAAAAACATCTTTCTTTCGGCAAAATCCAAGAAACGCTCAATGATCAGTTCCGCGCTCTCATAATCATCCATAAACAAACTCCGTTCCCGCTTATATGTCAGACAGTTATGTAATTAACCTTGTTTGAAACCCGAAATCCCCTTTATTCCCTATGGAACTTCCTTTCAGGAGAAATCGATATCGACGACACTTTCGGTATCTTCACAGACCCAGCATCCTCTTGAGATCTTCCAGATAATCTTCGATGACGACAGGTTTTCCGTCCCTCATCTCGAGGACAGTATCGCCGAACTCCTCAAACAGTTTATCATTCACCGAATCAACGATGAGTGACGGCATCATACGAATCGTTTTTAGGAATTTTTGCCAATCCAAACCATCGATTAGAAGTATCAGGAACGCGGCCTCATCAGCATCCAACACTGAGGATTCGTCAGGTGAATCGACCTCTTCCGTTTCTGCTGAAACCACATCTACAATCTTTTCCTCTTTCACATCACTTTGGACATCTGGCACATTGTCAATTTCTTCAGAGGTCATGATCTTCTGGGAGGTCTCCTGCGCATCCTGACGCACCGATTCCAGCTTGTTGCTGTCGATCACGACGACCCTCTTGTTCTTCTTCACCTTCCAGTCGCGGATCGCTTTCACGATGCACTGATAATACTCGCTTTCGGGAAGGAGTCTTTCTTTGGTCTTCCGGAGACCCACCTCCACCCTCATCAGTGATTCCACAGTGTACAGGATATCCTGAAGAGATGATGTGAACTTGTGGCTCAGGGTACATACGGAGAAGGTACAGTAGTTTCCTTCGAACTTGTACCTTTTCAGATCATCCAGTTGGTAGGTATAATTGCCGTGGGATTCGGCCAATTGAAACGGGAGTGTACAGAACATCTCATACCAGGAGTCGTTATGCCACACGAAAACGCTCTTTGAAGACTGGTCTTTGCCACTAATGCCATTGAGAATGATATTGCGGAAACACCGCACAAGCACTTCCTTATACTCCTTCGGAGACCTTTGATACGCTTTTTTGTCCTCCAGATTATAATCGTAATCGGTCAGTACATTCAGAAGGGCGATGATATTTTCCGAGGTAATCTTCTCCGGGTGTAGCAGATCTATGATTAACTTCTCCGCCTCAGTATACATATATTCCCAACTCGGAGGAAGATTGTGGTATGCACTGAAATCACAAAGCCACCTCAAGACCCTGTTGCTGTACTTTTCCGAATCGAGATTATCAAACACCGAAGATAACAGTTCCTGACCCTTAACGGGATCTGTCCAGCCCACACCATTGATCAATTCGGCCACATAAAGAAGTACAAAAGAATTGGGAATTGAGTTTATCTTTCCCTGCCGATATTTCGTTCTCCAGGTAAAATATGCCCTCAGATCATCCATACAAGACTCGTAGGTGACAGTTGAATAAGGATACCAGTCAGAGGGATAATCATCTTCCAGTTCTTCCACGGTTTTAGCGATCTTTGCGAATTTGGCGCCATACGAAAGATGATCGAGTTCTTTTGAGTACATCATTTTACGTACTTCAAGAACACGTGGAAAAATCTTAGATTCAGTCATATCTGACTTCAAATCAAGATCTTCGTGCTGGTACTTGTATGCAGACATGTACCCCTTGTCAATCAGCATCCTCGCTACTTTTCTGGTTTGTTTTTCGTTCTCTTCTTCACGCCACATCGAACTGAAATTGTCGCAATCATAAGAGAGCTCCAGCGCGTACCATAAGAAAAGCACGTCCGTGTCGGGAGATATATCGATCGTATACCATCTCTCATCAAATCCGATCTGCGCAGGATGGACAAAAGACAGTTCAGAGAAGAAACGATACGCATTGGGACATCCCATAAACGATATCTGAGGTTGTTTGTACAACCTGGTTATGATAGCGTATGTCGTACCATTTGATTCGATCAGGGTCTATGGGTAGGCAGCATTGTCAACGGGAATCACGCTGTAGTCGTTGCATTCCAAGGCCTTATTGATAAAACGCTCCACCACCAGTTCCGCACCCTCAAAATCGTCCATAAACCAAACTCCGCCCACACCTATGGGCCCGACAGATATGTAATTAACCGCTCTTCCAAAACGAGGGAATTATAATAATAAAGGGAATGGGGGAGCATATGACTCAGAACAAATCGAACGAAAAAGGAAAACGCGACAAGGTCGTACTGGCGTACTCCGGAGGACTCGACACCTCCGTCGACATCCACTGGCTCCAGGAGAACTACAACGTGGACGTTGTCGCCATCTCCGTCGATGTCGGACAGCCTGAAGCAGACGGTGAGGAGATCGTCGCCCGCGCATACAGGAACGGAGCGGTCCGCGCCGACTTTTTCGATGTGAGAAAAGAGTTCGTCGAGGAGTATGTATGGCCCCTCGTGAAGGCCAACGGTCTCTATCAGGACATCTATCCCCTTTCCACCGCCATCGCCAGGCCCCTCATGGCCAAGACCCTGGTCAAGATCGCCCACGAGGAGGGCGCGAAATACATCGCCCACGGATGCACCGGAAAAGGAAACGACCAGGTCAGGTTCGACGCGGGAATCAAGGCCCAGGACCCCGACCTAAAGATCATCGCCCCTCAGAGGGAATGGATCGCCTCCAGGGACGACGAGATCGACTACGCCGCAGAGAACGGGATCGAGATCAAAGCGAAGAAGAGCAGCCCCTACTCCAGGGACGAGAACCTCTGGGGAGCATCCTGCGAATGCGGTGCCCTCGAGAACGCATGGGACGAGCCTCCGGCAGGAGTCTGGGCACACACCGTCGACCCCGAGAAGGCACCCAACACCCCCACCTACATCGAGATCGGATTCGAAAAGGGAGTTCCTGTATCCCTCGACGGCCAGAAGATGGACGGAGTGGAGCTCATCGACAAGCTCAACAAGATCGCCGGCGACAACGGTGTCGGAAGGATCGACCACGTGGAGGACAGGCTCGTCGGAATCAAATCCCGCGAGACCTACGAATGCCCCGCAGCGGTCACCATCATCGCCGCCCACAAGGCCATCGAGGCCATGACCCTCCAGAGAGAGGTCCTCGACTTCAAGAGGGGAATCGAACAGAAGTTCACCCGCATGGTATACGACGGACAGTGGTTCGGCGGACTCAGGGAACCCATCAACGCCTTCATCGACAAGACCCAGGAGTTCGTCACCGGTACCGTCCGCGTGAAACTCTACAAGGGAAGCGTCACCGTCGTCGGAAGGAAATCACCCGTCTCCCTCTACGACACCGGACTCGCCACCTACTCCAAGGACACCGTCGACACCTTCGACCACAAGGCCGCCATGGGATTCATCTACGTATGGGGTCTGCCCGACCAGACCGCGGCCCGCGCCCACAAGAAAGAGTGAGTCAGATGGCCGGCAAAGCACTTTGGTCCGGAAGGTTCGCCCAGGGAATGGACGAGGGAACACTGAAGTTCACCTCCTCCCTGGATGTCGACGGAAGGATGGCGTTCTATGACATCATGGGGTCCCTAGCACATGTCCGTATGCTGAAGGCATGCAGGATCATCCCCGCCGAGGACGCGGATGCCATCACCGAAGGACTCAGGAAGATCGCCGGCAAACTGAAGGAAGGGACCTTCGAGATGGACACCTCCCTCGAGGACATCCACACCAACATCGAGGTCCAGCTCACCGCCATGATCGGCCCTGCAGGAGGCAAACTCCACACCGGAAGGAGCAGGAACGACCAGGTCGCGACCGATTTCAAGATGTACCTCAGGGATGCGGCGCTCAACACCGTGGATGCAGTGGACCGCCTCATCTCATCCCTGCAGGACGTCGCCAAGAACCACCGCGAGACCATCCTCCCCGGGTTCACCCATATGCAGCATGCACAGCCGATCACCCTCGCGCAGCACATGCTGGCACATGCGTTCAGACTCGGCAGGGACGCCGACAGGTTCCTTGATGCCGTGGAGAGGATGAACAAGTGTCCCCTCGGTTCCGCCGCTTTGGCGGGCACCACCTACCGCATCGACAGGAACATGACCTCCGAACTTCTCGGATTCCGCGAACCCACCGAGAACTCCATGGATTCCGTCGGTTCCCGCGACTATGTGACCGAACTGGCGTTCGATGCCTCCATGGTCGCCATCAGCCTCTCCTCCCTCTGCGAGGAACTGGTGCTCTGGAACTCCCAGGAGTTCGGATTCGTGACTATGGACGACAAGTATTCCACCGGTTCGTCCATCATGCCCCAGAAGAAGAACCCCGACATCTGCGAGCTCACCAGAGGAAAGACCGGAAGCGTGATCGGTTCCCTGGTCACCATGCTCATGACCACCAAGAGCCTTCCGCTCGCCTACAACCGCGACCTTCAGGAAGACAAGAGACCTGTCATGGACTCACTCCAGACAGTCACCGACTGCGCCAACATCATGGCGAAGGTCGTCTCCACTCTCATAATCAACGAGAATGCGATGCTGAAGGCCTGCAAGAAGGGATTCATCAACGCCACCGACCTTGCAGACTACCTTGTCACCAAAGGAGTTCCGTTCAGAGAGGCTCACGGTATCGTCGGAGAGGCTGTAAGATTCTGCGAATCCAACGGTCTGGAACTCGACGACCTCACCCTCGAACAGTTCAAGAAATACTCCCCTCTCATCGAGGAGGACGTATTCAAGGAGATCTCCGTCAAATCCTGCGTGGAGAGGAGGGACTCCTACGGCGGAACATCCCCCGCTTCGGCGGACGTTCAGCTTGCCATCTCCCTTCAGAACCTCTTCGACAGGGAGACCGCCGTCAGGCAGAAGGACATGCTGTACGAGAAGTGCTGGGACATTCTCCTGAACCAGTGAAAAATCATTTTCGGCCCCGGTATTGATCTATTGCCGGGACCGGTTCATTTTATTCAACAATTACTTTCTTTGAACAGTATACAGACGGGTCTTTCCGCTGCGGCTTGTGATCTTCAGATATCCCAATTCGCAGAGGTGGGTGACGTAATTTCTGGCGGTCTGATAGGATACGTTGTACCTTGTGGAGATCTCCTTGACCGAGAACATCTCCTGACTCCGTGTGTAGTCGATCAGGATCATAGATTCATCCCGGCTGAGATCAGTGTCGCTTTCTATCAGATCGGACACCTGCTTCTGCTCAGCGTTCTTCTTCTTGATGTATATCCTCAGATCGGAAACGGCCTTGACGATGCAGTTGAGATTGAACCTTATGAAGTAGGTGAGATCGCTGTCATCCGATTCGGTATATTGGTACGCAAGACCATATTCCGCCTGTGAGTTCTTCATGATCCTGGAGATCGAAGTGTATTCCATCAGCGGATAACCGTTCTTTAGAACGAACCAGTAGAACAGCGACCTTGCCATACGTCCGTTGCCGTCCACGAAGGGGTGGATATACCCGACCATATAGTGGATGATGATGCCTTTGATGATGGGGTGGATGAATTCCTTTTCTTTCCGATTGATGAAATCGCAGAGCTCCTGCATCATCGAGGGGATCTTGTCGTAACTCGGCGGAACATGGAAGACCACACCGTTGCAGGGGTCCGCCACCACGGTTTCATTGTCTTCCCTGAACCTTCCCTCCCATTCGGGTCCCCCGTTGAGGATGCCGGAGGTCACGGTCTTGTGCATTTTGAGGATCAGATCGACGGTCATCTTCCTGTCAAGAGAGCTTTTCATCTGCTCCATTGCAAGATAATTGTTCAGGATCATCTTTTCGCTGGTGTTCTTAGGTTCCATCTGCGACCTCAGCATCTGTTTGGCCTCTTTGCGGGTCGTCACCGCACCTTCCATCTGACTCGAGGCGATCGCCTCCTCCATCACCGAACTGATGGTATAGATCTGAGCGTCTTTCTGACTGTATCCGTCAAATTCGATTGGCCCTAAGGAATTACAGTCGATCAGATGCAAAGCCTCTTGAAAACCGTATAACAGTGTGTATTTGAGATCGAGTCCGCAGAGATGGAGTTGTTTGAAATCGATTCTGCGAAGGAACTTCATTAAGGCCCAGGTGCTTTCCAGTTCTTTGTCGTCTACCCGATATCTGAGCTCATCCCAATGATAGTATTCTCTGTTGAAACGGGAGATCTCTTCCATTTTTTCAGGATCGGACAGGATCTTTTCCACCAAAGCGGGATCGATCTGACCGATATGGGGAACGGGTTGGATTTTCTTCACGATCGGATACCGATCTTCAGATATTTAAAATGTCAAAAAGTCAAAAATTGACTTTTCTATATTATTTAAAGAAAAGTCAAATTATAATATCTTGACATATCTCGACTTTTCGAAAAAGGGAGCTTCCGCTGTCACAGCAAGGCAATCAAACAAATCATCAGATCTTATCCGAAGATCACTTCAGATCGAACTTGATATCGTCATCCTCGGAGATGTCGAACTTGACACCTGCGGTGCTGAGGATGTTGGAGACGTCCTCTTTGATGTCGTTGAGGTTGACGACCTTGGGGCTGTAGCTCTGAACGTAGAACTCTTTGCGGTCGATGGGGAAGACGATCCTGACCCTCGCCTTTCTGATGTATCCTTCGGGCTTACGGTTCTGTTCCAGGTCATCGAGGTTCAGCCTGAGGATCATAGTGAACTCCTCTTCCTCCGGAACCTGGTCCGCGTGTTTCAGAACATTCAGAAGAATATCTTTGAATACAGGAGCCAGGTCCTTGTAGTCGCTCTTGTTTTTGAGAATGAAATGAACACTCGATTTAGCCATCAATGCGGTATATCTCTAAACCATATTTATATTGAATTCTACCCCGGGGTCGGGATTAAATTGTCATAACCCATAGTCCCAGGCAGTAGAAAGAGCCTTGATGCAGAAAGAGACCGACCATGAACAACTACCTGAACCAATACAAGAAGAACGCCAAGACCTCGAATAATGCCGGAAAGGGGACCCCTCAGCCGGGAGAGATCTGGTGGGTGTCCAACCTCGACGGGATCAAAGACCGCCCTGTTCTTATCATCGGCCACACCAACAACATGTACAGGTTCAGGAAATGCACCTCGCAGTCCAATACTAACAGGGTCCGCGATCTCATCGAGGATTACATGGAGGCCGGGCTCGAGAAAGAAACCTATGTGGACCGGGAAATACGCACCGTGGAACGGAATCGCCTGACAAGGAAGATGGGTGAACTGTCCGAATACGACCGCGAAAAGTTCATTATGACACTGTCCCAGTGACTGTAATTATAACCTCTGAAACCATAGTCCCAGATGATGAAAAAGGTCCTTGATCCCGAACGCAGACTGAAGATGATGGAAGAGCTCAGACAGGTCCTCTGTCTCTCCATGCCTGCGGAGATCCTCAGCGACGCGATGGACTCGACACAGGTCAGATCCGAAGAACGCGGTAGCAGCAACAGCAACCCCCGCAACGCCAGACTGGCACAGCTTGGTGATTCTGTCCTCGACCTGATCATAGTGGAGATCCTTTTCAGAAACGGTCTGTCCAAAGGGGATATTGAAACCCGCAAACAGGAACTCGTACGCAACGACACCCAGCACAGACTTCTCACAGAGATCTGGAGACTGACCCCGTATTATTACAATGATCAAGGGTTCTTCAATGACCCAGACATCGATAAACCGACCTCCTCCCCCGACCATATCCCCTACCTTGAAGCCATCATCGGGGTCGTTTACCTGAACAAAGGATTCGAATACATCAAGAGGTGGGTGACCGATGTCGTATACCCAGACCTCGTAAAATCAGCCGGTCACTGATTCCCGTCTTAAATATCTGGACAGAATACGGGCGGGTATGAGAACCGCTCTTACAGTGGCCGGTTCCGACTCATGCGGAGGTGCAGGTATCCAGGCGGATATCAAAGCCATGACCGCAGCGGGAGTCCATGCGGCCACAGTCATAACCGCTGTCACTGCGCAGAACACATGCAGTGTCAGCAAGATCTTTCCGTTGCCGGCGGACGTGGTCCAGGCACAGCTCGATGCCGTTCTCAGTGACTGTGATATCAAAGCGGTCAAGACCGGAATGCTGTACAATGCGGAAATCATCAATATCGTTGCAGATGCGTTTGAAGACCATGATGCCCCCCTTATCGTGGACCCCGTGATGGTGGCCACCGTCGGAGACAAGCTTTACGACCGCACCTACATACGCGCACTGAAAGAGAAACTGCTCCCCATCTGCGAACTCGTGACCCCCAACAAGAAGGAGGCCGAAATCCTCACCGGACTGAAGATCGAGGATGAGGATGATGTGGCATACGCCTGCGAGATCATCGGCAAGGACGGATCCTCCGTCCTTCTGAAGGGCGGACACATGGAAGGAAAGACAGTCACCGACTATCTTTACCTTTCAGCCGACATCACCAAGATCACGAACCCCCGCCTGCCTTACGAAGCAGGCCACGGTTCCGGATGTGCATTGTCCTCATTCATAGCCGCCAACATGGCCAACGGTCTTGACCTGGTCACCGCTGTGAACGAATCACGCAAGATGATCCAGAAGTCCATCGAGACCCAGTACAAGATAGGTGAAGGGGTGCCTGTGGTCAACCTCACCAAGGTCAGTCTGAAGAAGGAGGATGCAAGCAAGGTCGACCTCATCCGCGAGCTCGATGCAGCTGTCGATGAGATCTCCGCCACCATCCCTCTGGAACTCGTTCCCAAGACCGGAATGAACCTCGCATTCGCCAAAAAGAATGCCCGCGGACCGGAGGAGATCGCAGCCGTCGACAAGAGGCTCGTCGCCCACAACGGAAACGTGGAGAGGAACGGACCCGTGAAATACGGTGCCGCCGAACATCTCTCCTATATGCTCATGGAGATCATGAAGACCAATCCTGAGGTCAGGTGCGTTCTTGAGATCGCGGCCGACAAGGACCTTCCCGACGACTTCAAACGCGTCGGTCTCAAGGTGGTCCCCATCGACAGGGTGAACGGAGAATCTGTATCGAAGACGATCCGCAAGACCCTGGACAAATGCGACAAGGTCCCCGATGTCATCACCGACCTCGGCGGAAAGAACCCCAAAGTGGACATCTTCGGGAAATATCCCCGCGATGTCCTCGCCAAACTCAACAAGATCTTCTGAGACGGCGGGGGTCTCGGGCCCCTCCGTCCCTTATTATTGAAAGCCGGAATATGAAATGATGAAATACAGGCGCATAACCGCCGATGACGACGAAACGATCGCAAAGGTAATACGCGCGAATCTCGAACACTTTCATCTTGATATTCCAGGCACCGCATATTTCGAACCGGGACTCGACCACCTGAGCGACTTTTACAACAGCGTACCGGAGAAGAGGTGCTATCTCGTCGCCCTTGATGAAACAGACAAGATCATCGGCGGCGTCGGGATCGCTGAACTGAACGGTATCGAAAACTGTGCCGAACTGCAGAAACTGTATCTTGTGGATTCCGTGAAAGGCAGAGGCTACGGCAAGGAACTGGTCCTGGCGGCCGAAACCTGGGCGAAAGATGCCGGATACGGGAAGATGTATCTTGAAACACACCACAATCTCGAGGTCGCGATATACCTCTATGAAAAGGTCGGTTTCAAACTGATCGACAAACCTTCATTCGTTGTCCACGGAGCAATGGACCACTTCTATCTGAAGGACCTTTGATCGGAATCCGACGAGGGATTCCGCAAACTGATTTTATAAAAATAAAACCCGGGCCTCTGCATCAATTGCAAGACCCAGGTAAGTGATTTTGATTAAAGGTTTCAGCTCTTCGAAACGATCTTGATGACGAAGTAGAGATCCATGTTGTGGATCGCATCGCTGCTGGAAGTAGCGGTGTTGTAGACGAATCCGGTGCTGTCGTATCCGACGAGGTTGTAGCTCTGTCCGAACAGGTCGTAGGAGATCATCTCGATCTCTGCAACGGAGGCGTATTCGCCTGCGGCGGCGTTGTATCCGGAGATGGTGCTGTCCTTGACGGCTTTCTGGTTCTCGATCGTCAGGGTGTAGGTGATCTCATCTGCACCGCACTTGGAGGTGGGGGTCATGGTGACCTTTCCGACGGTGTTGTCGACGAGGGTGTATGCCTTGTCCTTCTCAAGAGTGTAGGTGACAGTGACCATCGATCCGTCATAGTTGACCCTTGCGGGCAGTCCGTTCTTATCCTCGAGTTCTGCAACTCCCTTTTCGGGGGTCGTGGTCTTGTCGAAGAGGGTCTTGTAATCATCGACGGAGATGACGAAGTTGTTCTGGAAGCTGGCGGAGGTGTTGTCGCTGTAAACATTGCTGTTGGTCGCAGGGTATGCGTCAGCAGCAGAGATAATCACCTTGACGGTGTCTCCGACCTTGTGTCCGATGATGGCATTCTCGAACGCCTTGAGGAATTTGCCTTGACCGAGAGTGATCGAGGTGGTGCTGAAGGAGTCCTTGCTGAATCCGCAGACGAAGACGTTCGACTTGTTGTCGAAGACGCTCTGCAGGGTGGTGTCGAAGATCACAGGGACGACAGTGTCAGTCGCGGAGTCGTAGTATCCGTAAAGCGAACCGGTGTAGTCGATGACGACAGTGTCTCCGTAGACGACACCCTCGGAGTTGTCCGCTATAAAGTTATCATACGCATAAGCACTAAGAACGCCGGCGCATGCGATGATGAGCACGACGAAACAGACAAGAGTTATTGGTTCTCTTTCCCGTTTTCTGACAATTTTTTCGTTGGCATCTGCCATTGTGATCAGTCACGGATTCTTATTTTATTATTAATAAAAATCGATTGACGTTTAAATAGACAAAAGAACAGATGGCATATCCATCCATATGGAACGTGACATAAACTTAATATCAGCAACGGAATCCGCGAACCATGTCTACGACATCGGAAATGATGAAGAAGGTCCGTGAAACATGCCCGTTGGTCCATATGATCACAAACTACGTGACGGTGAACGACTGCGCCAACGTATGTATCTGCGCGGGCGGATCCCCGGTCATGACCGATGCCGCCGAAGATGTCCCAGACATGGTGAAACTCGCATCTGCGGTCGTCCTCAACATCGGTACTCTGAACAGCAGGACCGTCGATTCCATGATCCTCGCGGGAAAGACCGCCAACGCCAAAGGCACCCCGGTCATCCTCGATCCCGTCGGCGTCGGTGCCACCAAATACCGTACTGAGACAGCTGAGAGGATCCTCAAAGAGGTCAAGGTCAGCATCATCAAAGGAAACCACGGGGAGATCTCCGTCATGGCAGGTCTCGGCGGAGAGGTCCGCGGTGTGGATTCCGCAAAAGGCGCCGACAATGTCGCCGAAGCGGCGAAGACCCTTGCCGCAAGGACCGGTTGCATCGTAGCCGCCACCGGACCCGTCGATTATGTCAGCGACGGAAAAACGGTCATCACCCTCAGGAACGGTTCGGAATGGATGTCCACCGTCTCCGGAACGGGCTGCATGCTTTCAGCCGTCCTCGGAGCATACGTCGGTGCCTGCGGACCTGTCATGGAATCTGTCGCATCCGCGATTTCCATCATGAACATCGCCTCCGAGGTCGCTGTCGAGGGAGGAAAAGTGTTCGGGCCCGCCTCCTTCAAGGTCAAGCTCCTCGACTCACTCTACAATCTCAAGACCGAGGACGTCGAGAGACTTCTCAAAAGGGAGTGACCATGTTCGAATTATACGCCGTCACCGACAGGGGCCTCCTGGGGAACACCTCCGAGGTCGAAGCGGCCCGTCTCTGCTACGAGGGCGGGGCCGATGTGGTACAGCTCAGGGCGAAGAACGTCGACGGAGGAGAACTCCTCGCCGTCGCCAAAGAGATGCAGAAGATCGCCGAGGAATACTGCAAATTCTTCATCGTCGACGACAGGATCGATGTTGCAGTCCTTGCAGGTGCGGACGGCGTCCACATCGGACAGTCCGACATCCCCGTGGCCGAAGCGAGAAGGCTCTGCGGCGATGACATGATCATCGGCGTGAGCGTCTCCACCGTCGAAGAGGCTGTGAAAGCGGTTGAGGACGGAGCCGATTATCTCGGCATCGGACCGATCTTCAGCACCAAGACGAAAGCGGACGCAGGCGATGCTCTGGGTCTTGATGCGATCTACGATATCAGAAAGGCCGTGGACGTCCCTCTCGTAGGTATCGGAGGAATCAACAAAGGAAACCTCCTCGACGTGCTTCACGCAGGTGCGGACGGAGTGGCGGTGGTATCGGCCATCATGGCCCAGAAGGATATCCAGGCCGCGGCCCACGAATTGAAAGTGATGATCCTGAACGACAGGCGTGCCTGAAGGGTTCAGAGCATCTTGAGGTCGCCGGTGATCTTGTCGAGATCGGCCTGCTTCCTCGGACCTATTCCGAGACAGGTGTAGGTGCCGGGCTCGATCTCGGTGCGTCCCGCGTCGCATACGATGCAACAGGTGATCTTCTGCTGTTCGGCGATGGCCTTGAACTCGAAAAGGTCCCTCTCGGAATCCACCTTGAGGACGGAGATCTTCTGTCCCGCTGAATTCCAGGCGGAGAACTCCAAAGGATGCTTCTTCTGGGAGGCCAGCGCACATGATACCGCCGCGTGGCAGGCCTGAGCAGCAGCCTTTCCCTTGGACATCTTGAGATCGTTCCTCACCAGGACGACCACCTTGTATTCAGAATCACGGTCCGGAACCGACATGATTGTGCAATACCCAGCACATATATAATAAACAATCACGGATATCCTTCAGCAACGTTCCGACAGCAGATATCCTGCAGAAGACGGCGGTGAACCAGTGTTCAAAGGTACGAAAGAACCCAAAAGTCCAGACGAGCTCATCCGGCGTGGTGACGAATTCCGTATCGGGGTCCGCGAGGAGCAGTCCTTCGAGAAGGCCGTCACCTATTACCGCAAGGCGGCACTCAAAGGCAGTGCATACGCCCAGTATCTGATGGGCACCATGTACGAGAGCGGACACGGGGTTCCCCAGAGTTACAAGGAGGCCGCCAAATGGTACGAGCGTTCCTTCGATCAGGGATTCAGACCTGCCACCACCGCCATGGCGTTCGTGTACGAGTCCGGGCTCGGAGCAAAGAGGTCTAGGGCCCTCGCCATCGAACATTACAACACCGCAGCAGAGGGCGGAGACCTGCGCGCCTTCAACAATCTGGGTCTTATCTACAAAGACCGCAACGGAAACGTCCACAACTATCACGGAGCGGTCGTCTCCTTCCAGAAAGGGAACCTTCAGGGGTCCTGTTCCTGCCAGGCCAACCTCGCCGCGATGTATGAGAAAGGATTGGACGTGAACCGCGACTGCGAGACCGCAGCGATCCTTTTCAAGAAGGCGGCAAAACAGGGAAGTGTGTTCGCCAAGAGGTCCCTGGCGGAAATGTACGCCTTCGGTCTGGGACTCCGTCAGTCGGAGACCGTGGCACGCCACCTGTTCCTTGAGGCTGCAAGGTGGGGAGATGCCGAGGCGATCGCATATCTGAAGGGGGAGGACAAGGAAGCCCCTACCTACGAATCCGCACCAGAGAAGGCCACCACACCGCAGGAGATGCTCGCTCTGGGTCTTCGTTATCTGGACGGAACCACCATCGGACTCTCCGTTCCTTCCGCCATGTTCTGGCTGGAAAGTGCGGCCAAGGCAGGTTCCACATCCGCCATGCTGGTCCTCGGACAGATGTACGAGAACGGATACGGGATCGAACCGTCCTCGAATGTGGCATTGAAATGGTACAAATGGGGTGCCGAGAAGGGAAGCGGATGCTGCGCTTACAACTTCGCATATCTCTATGAGGAGAAGGGCGGAGAGGATGCCCCGGTCATCTGCACAGAGATGTATCAGCTCGCCGTCGAGAAGGCCGAGGATGAGGATGTGAAATCCGATGCTTTGTTCAGTCTGGGTCTTTACTCCATGAACGGTATCGGGACCGAGAAATCCGATGAAAAGGCACTCGGTTATCTCAAACAGTCCGCCGAACTCGGCAATGCAGGCGCACAGTATCTCGCCGGGATCATGATCCAGAACGGAAAAGGCTACGAACCTTCCGAGGATGAGGCTCTCAGATACCTGAAGATGGCCTCCGATCAGGGAGACCGCCGGGCGGACGAGGCCATCGCCAAGATGCAGGGCATCTGAACAAAGACCCAGACGTCCGTTTTTGATCGATTTTATCAAAGAAACGATATCTCACCTCAGACCGTGTCGATTTTAAGGTAGAACCCGATTCACGATCTATGGCACTAGTAGATATCACGTACATCCATTCGGGCGACCCCGCCGTTCCCAAGAACTCGGAATGCAGGCGTATGACCGTCAAAGAGATGGAATCATACATGGAGAACCTCGTCTTCGAAATGAAATGCGCCGGTGTCAACACCTCTTTCAAGTCCGAGCACAAGGACGGTGCGGTCAACGATGTCATCGTCAACGGCAGATCCGTGAACCAGATCCTCGACGGACTGGAGATCCGCAAACCCGAGATCACCGAAGACGAGGAGAAACCCAAACTCGTCTCCTTCGAGCGTTCCCCCGACGACTGGAACACCGCCCTGATCGAAGATATTCCCGATCTTCTGATGAAAAACGCCCTTTCCAAGGCCTTCGCCGACGCTGAGAATCTGCGTATCAAAGACGTCGTCCTGTGATCGGTTCTGTCCAAAACCCGATATGAGCCAGTAATAACTTTATCGGGTTGCTGATATGGGGGAGCATGTTCGAAATCCTCAGAAGGGACGGAATGGCCCGCATCGGGAAACTCACCACCGTTTCCGGCCGCACCATCGAGACCCCCGCCCTTCTCCCCGTGATCAATCCGAAGATCAAGACCGTGCTCCCCCGCGAGCTTTACGAAGAGTTCGGATTCAAAGCGCTCATCACCAATTCATACATCATCAAGAACACCCCCGCCCTCAACGAGGAGGCCCGTTCCAAAGGACTCCACGAGATGCTGGACTTCCCCGGGATCATCATGACCGATTCCGGAACCTTCCAAAGCCACATGTACGGCGAGGTCGAGATGACCAACGAGGAGATCATCGAGTTCCAGAAAGCGATAGGGACCGATATCGGAACCGTCCTCGATATTTTCACCGAACCTTATTGGACCGAGGAACAGACCGCCGCGTCCATTGAAGTCACCCTTGAAAGGACCGAACAGGCCGTCGCCATGAAGGGCGACATGATGATCAACGGTGTCGTCCAGGGTTCCGTCTACCCCAAACTGAGGTACGATTGTGCCAAAAGGATGGCCGGAATGGACATCGATGTGCACCCCATCGGAGGAGTCGTTCCTCTGATGGAACAGTACCGCTACGCGGAACTGGTCGACGTCATCATGAACTCCAAGATGGGTCTCAACCCCAACCGTCCCGTCCACCTGTTCGGTGCCGGACACCCGATGATCCTCGCCTTCGCCACCCTCATGGGATGCGACCTCTTCGATTCCGCATCTTACGCGAAATTCGCAAAAGACGACAGGATGATGTTCATCGACGGTTCCTTCAGGCTTGCGGAGATGCAGTCCCTCGACTGCAGCTGTCCCGCATGCAGGGGACTCACCCTCGAGACCCTCAAGAAGACCAACAAGAACGACAGGATCCGCATCCTCGCGAGGCATAACCTCTATGCCATCAAACAGGAACTGCTCCTGGTCACCAGGTACCTCCGCGAAGGTCGTCTCTGGGAACTCGCTGAGATGAGGTGCAGGGCCCACCCCGCCATGCTCGACGGACTCAGGAAACTGAGGGATTACCAGCAGTTCATGGAGAAATTCGACCCCATCTCCAGAGAAGGTGCCATCTTCTACACCGGTTCCGAGACCCGCGGAAGGCCTATCTTCTTAAGATATGCAGAGAGACTTATGGACCGTTATGTGCCTCCGACCAAGAAGGCCGCCATCTTCGTCGGCGGTCAGCAGAAGCCTTACAGCAGAGCTTTCGTGAAGGAGTTCGAGAACGCACGCAGGCTCGGATACACTCCGGTCGTCGTCAGTCCCTGGGGGCCCGTCCCTGCGGAACTTGATGAAATGTACCCTCTGGCACAGTCGCTTTTCCCCGAGATCGAAGACAAGGAGAGCTCACAGGAGATCGACGACCTCACCATGGAATTCCTCAGCAAGCACTTCACCGAGACCATCGATGCGGAAGAGCTACCGGTGTCAGAAGAAGAGGCTGCCGAGAATGTCCCGGCACCAGAACATTCGGAAGGTGTCATCGCCCGCAAGGGAGAGCTCATCTCCGAAGACCCGGTGGATATCCAGAGGGCGATCGCGGTCGCAAGGTACCAGTTCGGTATCGATGCGGCGGATGCCCTCTTCAAAGGAAGGATCGAGCTCAGGAAGAGCAAGAAGACCGGAAAGATCAGGAACGTCATCTCCGACGGAGAACATGTGCTCTCGATGAGGGCCGGAGACGGACTCTACAGTCTCCGTATCGAAGGCGCCAAGAGGATCGTCGCCGCGGTCCCCGCACCCCGCCTCAGGATGAAGGTCTCCGAGGACTCCGTCCCGTTCGTTTCACAGGGAAGAAATGCAATGTGCCAGTTCACCTTGGATTGCGATAAGGAACTCGTCCCCATGGACGAAGTGATCATCGTCGACGGCAACGACAACGCGGTCGCCACCGGAAAGATGCTGCTTGTGGCGGACGAGATTTTCAACATGAAGAAGGGAATCGCTGTCAAGATCCGCACCGGTGCGGAAGAAGACTGATCAAACAAGGTGAGATCATACAGGAAATCGATATTCTAAACGGAATCTACAACACGCTCGGATGCTCCGCGATGGACCTTCTGTCGCTGGGATGCTACTATCTGTTCAACCGGGACTGGATCTGGCTCCTCATCGGGTTCATCATGATCTGTACCAAGAAGTACAGAATGTTCGGACTCGTGATGATCGTCGCCGTCGTCCTGCAGGCCACCGTGGTGTCTGCGGTGAAGGATGTGGTCGCAAGACCCAGACCTTACATCACGTACGACGTGGATGCCCTGATAAGCAACCTCAACTCGTATTCGTTCCCGTCGGGACATACCTCGGCGGCGTTCTGTGCAGCGACGGTCGTGACAGCATTCCGCCGTAATCTCGCGGTTCCGATGTTCGTCCTTGCGGCGTTCATAGGTCTGACCAGGATGTACATGTACGCCCACTATCCGACAGATGTCCTGGTGGGTGCCATCGTCGGTATCGTGTGTGCGCTGTTCGTCATCTTCATCCTGCTCAGGATGGACCCGAGAACAGTGTTCGTCGATCACGGCAGACCGGACGAAAATCAGGAATGAACGGCCTCCCCCGAAAGGGAGGCATTTCCGTTAAAACCTCAATAAACCGATGGGTTTCCCTCATCGGTTCTCCCTTTTTCACTCGTCAATATCCTTGACGGTTTCGGAGATTAAGCCCGCCGATTCTTCGGCGACCTTGATACAGGCCATGAGATCGTCCGCGGTGTTGCGGAGGGTTCCTGCATTGTCGGCCTGCATCGTGAAAATAATGGTGTTTCCTTCGAGCTCCGCATTCACATAATCCCCGTTCTCAGGAGATACGGCGGCAAGCACAGCTTCTGCAGTACTTACATCGGAATACGGGAAGCGGAGCTCGAGGTGCAGCATGGAATGTCTCACTTCTTCTGGTTGAGGACGTATGCGGCGATCGCTTTTCCGACCTCTGCGGTCTTCAGCTTTCCGCCGAGATCGGGAGTGGTCTGGTTGGTGTCGAGGACGTGCCTGACAGCGTCGTGGAGCATCTTTCCCTCTTCGGAGAAACCCTGGTTCTCAAGGAGCATCTGTGCCGCGAGGACTGCCGCAATGGGGTTTGCCTTGCCCTGACCTGCGATGTCAGGTGCGGATCCGTGGATGGGCTCGAACATGCTGACCCCGTTGGGGTTGATGTTTCCGCTTCCGCCCATTCCGAGTCCTCCCTGAAGCTGTGCTCCGAGGTCGGTGAGAATGTCACCGAACAGGTTGGGGGCAGCCACGGTACCGAAGGTCTCAGGACGGACGATCATGGCCATGGACATGGCATCGACGAACATGAACTCGAGTTTGAGTCCGTACTCATCTGCCTTCTGCTGGAAGATCTCCCTCTGCATTCCGTAGTTGTTGGTGATGACATTCGCCTTGTCGACGAGGGTGACCTTGTCGTCACCCCTCTTCAGAGCATATTTCATGGCATAGTCGGCCCAGCGGGTGATGCCTTTCCTGGAGACGAGACCAATTTCAATAGAATAGTCGTCGTCCACGGTGGGTTCGGCGTTGACGCTGAAGTCCATGTTGTAGGACTCCCTCTTCACTCCGAGGTCCACAGTATAGGAACCATCCGCGTTCTTGCCTCCGTAGTCGGGGCCGAACCTCTTTCCGAGTCCCATGTAAAAGTCCTCGGTGTTCTCCCTGAGGAAGTGGATATCGAAATCCACCTCCCTCTTCAGGGGGACCAGGGGGAACCAGGAGGTGACAGGCCTGAGGTTGATGTACTGGTCGAAAACCGCCCTCATCTTGAGGAGGATGCCGCCTTCGAGGATTCCGGGCTTGACACGGGGGTCACCGATGGCACCGAAGTAGATGGCGTCCTTCTTCTTCAGGGCGGAGATGTCCTCGTCGGTGAGGAGTTCTCCGGTCTTCAGGTACCTGTCGGAACCGATGTTGAAATGCTCTCCGTCGTAATCGAACGATGAGATCTCGGACACCGCGTCGAGAACTTCCATTCCTGCCGCGATGACCTCTTTTCCGATTCCGTCTCCGGGAATAATCGCAAAGTGCTTCATCAGAATTTACCTTCTTTAACGAGATTTACAAGTCCGCCTGCTTCGACGAGTTCTCCGATGAATCCGGGGTACTTTTCGAATTTCCAGGTCTTTCCGGTCGTCTTATCGGTGACGACACCTTCTTTGATATCCACAGATACAACATCTCCCTCGGGGATGTCGGTCTTACATTCGACCAGGAGCAGTCCGATGTTCATGGAGTTCCTGTAGAAGATACGGGCGAAACTCTCGGCGATGATGACGCTGAATCCCGCCTCCATGAGGGACAGGGGCGCGTGTTCCCTGGAGGAACCGCATCCGAAGTTCTTTCCGGCGACGAGAACGTCGCCTTTTCCTACATTCTGTGCGAAACCGGGCCTGACCTTCTCGAAGATGAAGTCGTTCAGGTGGTCGAGGTTGGAAGATACGAGCCTCTCGGCGGGGATGATCTGGTCGGTGTCGACGTCGTCTCCGAACTTCCATGCTTTTCCTTCAATGATCTTCTGCATTCAGTTCCCCTCCAGCTGTGATGGGGTGACGATCTTACCTGCGATGGCGGAGGCCGCAACGACCTCGGGGCCTGCAAGATATACTTCAGAGGCCTTGTCCCCCATCCTTCCGATGAAGTTCCTGTTGGTCGATGAGACGGACCTCTCTCCTGCTGCGAGGATACCCATGTATCCTCCGAGACATGCTCCGCAGGTGGGTCCGGAGACGAATGCTCCGGCATCGAGGAAGATGTCCATCAGTCCCTCGTCGACCATTGCGCGGTATACACGCTGAGATGCAGGGACGACGATGAACCTAACTCCGTCGGCGACCTTCTTTCCTTTGATGATCTCGGCCGCGACCCTCATATCCTCGATACGTCCGTTGGTGCAGCTTCCGAGGTATGCCTGATCGATGGTGACATCCACATCCTTCACCTTGTGCCCGTTGGAGGGCAGGTGGGGGAAGGCGACCATGCTGTCGAGCTCGTTCAGATCGTATTCGAGGGTCCTGCAGTAGGTCGCGTCGGGGTCCGCGTCGACAGGAGTGTACTCTCCCCTGACGAAATCCTTGATGTACTCGCGGGTGCGGTCGTCGCAGGGGAAGATACCTGCCTTTCCTCCGGCCTCGATGGCCATGTTGGAAACGGCGAGCCTGTCGGGGACCGACATGTTGGCGACCCCGTCACCGCAGAACTCAAAGGCCTTGTAGTTGGCACCGTCCACTCCTATATCGCTGATGATCTTCAGGATGAGGTCCTTTCCGCCGACGTATTTCTTGAATTTTCCGTGGAGGATGACCTTGATGGACTCGGGGACCTTGAACCACAGTTTTCCGGTGGCGAAGACGACTCCGGCCTCAGTGGATCCGATACCGGTGGAGAGTGCGTTGACGGCTCCGTAGGTACAGGTGTGGGAGTCGGCACCGACGATCAGCCTGCCGGGGGCGGCGAATCCTTCCTCGACCATGAGCTGATGGCAAACACCGCCCTTTCCGATCTCGAAGTAGTTGGGAAGGTCGTGTTTCTTCACGAAATCCCTCATCTCCTTGGCCTGGATGGCGGATGCGATGTCCTTGTTGGGAACGTAGTGGTCCGGAATGAGGACCATACGGTCCTTGAACATCTTTCCGTTGTTGATCTCATCGTATTTTCTGAAGGCGATGGGGCCCGTGACATCGTTGACCATGACATAGTCAACGTCAGCGATGACGATCTGACCTGCCTTGGCATCCGTGTGGGAATGCGCTGACAGGATTTTCTCTGCGATTGTCTTACCCATGAGTGTTCACTCCTTTGGATCGAAAGTAGGTTTGATGCGTGCGAAATCCTTGTTGATTGCCGCCATGGTGGCGTTGACAGAGGTTTCGACTATATCGGGTCCGACGGCACGTCCGAAGGACATGTTTCCGTCGCCCTGCACGTTCTTGAGAGTAACTGCGACCTGACACATCGAGTCGCTCTCTCCGGTGATGGCGGAAAGCCTGTACTCCTCCATGGTCATGTCCTGGTTGACGGCCTTCCTGATGGCGTTGACCGCCGCGTTGACAGGCCCGACTCCGATGTCGGAGGTGGTGACGACGGTTCCGTCGGCACGGGTGATCTTGACGGTGGCGGTAGGCGTGGTGGACTGACCGGTGATGACGGTCAGCTCGTTGAGGACGCATTCCCTCCTGTCGTCGGACTTCTTCCACATGATATCGTCCGCGACCGCTGCAAGTTCAGCGTCGGTGACGGTCTTACCTGCGACAGCCAGTTTCTTGATGGTCTCCATCAGCTCGGGCATATGCTCCTTGGGGAATTTGATGCCGAGTTCCTCCAGCTTTCCTTCTACAGTATGCGCACCGGACAGTTTTCCGACCACGATGTGCCTCTTGGCACCGATCACTTCAGGTTTGAAGGGCTCGTAGGTCAGGGCGTTGCCCATGACCCCGTGCACATGCACTCCGGAGGAGTGTGCGAAGGCGTTGGCACCCACCAGGGCCTTGTTGACGGCCATATGGACACCGGTGATACCCTGGATCAGGTTGGATGTCTCCATGATCTTGTCGGTGTGAACGCACTCGTATCCGTAGTTGGCGAGCAGGTTGATGGCGACCTCTTCCATAGCGACGTTTCCGGCCCTTTCGCCGATACCGTTGACGGTGGAGTGAACGATGGTCGCTCCCGCGTCGATGGCCGCCAGGGTGTTGGCGGTGGCGAGACCCAGATCGTTGTGGCAGTGGACCGCGATAGGTACTGTGATCTCCTTCTTCAGTTCGGTGATGATATGGGTCATCGCCTTGGGAATGATGACTCCCACAGTATCAGGGACGTTGATGGAGCATGCTCCGGCATCCTGTACGGCCTTGTACACCGAGGTCATGAATCCCAGGTCGGAACGGGTGGCGTCCTCGCAGGAGAACTGAACCTTGAGTCCGTGTTCGCGTGCGTATTCTACGGATTCTACCGCCTTCGCCCTGACCTGTTCAGGGGTCATCTTGAGTTTGTATTTCATGTGCAGGTCGGAGGTGGCGATGAACAGGTGGATGTAATCGCATCCGCTGTCTATGACCGCGTCGATATCCCCTTTCACAGACCTGGCGAGACTCAGGACCTGAGCGTTCAGACCCAGTTTGTTGATCTGCTTGATAGTGTCCCTTTCGATATCGCTGGAGGCCGCGAATCCGGCCTCGATATAGCTTACGCCGAGCTGGTCGAGCGCTCCGGCAATGCGAATCTTATCCTCCGGACTCAGTGCGATGCCCGGGGTCTGCTCACCGTCCCTCAGCGTGGTATCGAAGATCTGCACATCTTTGATGGAATCCACACCAGAGAGCACAAGCTGATTGTAAGGACTAATCGCGAACATGTCTTTCAATCTAGTACTGTCTTCACTGGTTTGCGTTGTTTTCATAAAACCACCAAACCGTTCAAAGCGTCCGCTGGTTCAAAGAAGAAATAAACCTGTAATGACGCTGCAAATCATCTGATTCACCTGAACGGTGAAACTGTCTATTAAATTATATTATAAAAAATCGCCTAAAGAGGCCCGGCAGAATCTCGTAATGAGTACTGTCGGATGCCTCTCTGGGACTATTGAAGTTAAGCGGTGTTAAGGTCAGTTGGGAAGGATTCACTCCTTCTTCTCGTCTTCCTTGGCCTTTGCCTTGAGCTCGTCCTCTTTGATCTCGGCCTTGAGGTTCCTGAGTTCCTCTTTCAGTTTGGCGATGTTCTCCTTGATGCCGTTGATGTCGTTGACGAGCACTTCCTTGGCGGCGGCCTTCTGTTCCTTCGTGAGGTCCTTGGATTTGGCCTTGAAATCGTCCTTTTTCTTGGAGATGGTGCCCTGTTCGACGGAGATCTTGTGTTTGAGTTCTTCGACTTTCATCTTCTTCGAATCGGCCATCTTCTTGTGTCTTGCGGTCGCTTTAGCCTCGGTCATATTAATTCTCCTGGCACAGACCAGTTTGATGCGGTATGTCCTATCTGGCATATATAGGATACGAGCAAATTCAGACCCAATGATGGAATAAACAACCACCGCATGGGATTTACATAACAAGGCCGAAAATCCGGAAATAAGAAAAAGGCCCCGGTCACGGTCTCCTCGCGGGGCATTGAATGTGTTTCAGCCGTAATAGTACAGACCGTGCTTGTTGCACAGTTCCCTGGAGGTTATCTTCTTCGCATCCGTGCTGAAGAACGCTTCGGGACTGTCCCCGGGCTTCAGGTACTTCCTCATGCGGACGCCGTCGGCACAGATCTCGATCCATACGATGTAATGGTCTTCTGTCATCGGGTGGGGTTCGGTCTTTCCGACCTTGACGAGTACGCCGCCGTCGACCCTCTCGAAGTAGGGGACGTGCTTGTTCTTTTCGGGATCTTCGGTCTTCGGTGCGAGTTCTTCACAGTGGATGCCACAGCATATCGGTGTGCATCCGCTCGGCGCATACGTCTTCTCATAGACATTCTTGCATTTCGGGCACTGATAGAGAGCCATGAACAATATTCTGCATCGTGCAATAAAAAGCTATTGCGGAGCGAATATCCGTTAAAAATACAATATTTTGCTCATGCTCAAAACATTATAAATAACCGAATGCGAATAGAGTCTTAGTTGCTTTTGTGCAACAGAAGGATTATACAAAGGTGAACAAGATGGATTCTAAAAATCTCAATCTTTTAGGTATCATTGCCATCATTGGTGCAGTACTCCTCGTCGTCGGAGTATTCATGACCTGGCTGAGCAATGACTTCGCTAATTACAGCGGATGGAATGTTTTCAACAACGAAGACGGCATCAAAGATGCCATCAAATACGGCTACGTCCCCATTCTCGCACTGGTCTGCGGTATCATCTCGCTCGTTCTGATGATCGTCCCCACTGTCATGAATGTTGACAAATTCAAACAGATCAACGACATCCTCGGAATCATCGCACTCATCCTCGCGATCGTCGTCATCATCCTCGGACTCCTCTGGTACACCCAGTCGATCGATGTGCTCTCTGTCTTCGGACTCAAATACACTGCGAAACTGACCGAGCTGTACTCCGTCGGTACCGGATTCTGGCTTACCATCGTCGGTGCCGTCATCACCGCTGTCGGCGGCCTGATGCCCATCATCAAGAACAAACTTCTCTGAAACCTTCTCTGAGGCAGCGGCGGAGCGATCCGCCCTCCTCAAACTTTTATCTTTATCTTGATATGCGGAATCACATCGAACGATGTGACACGGGAGTTTTGACCTACATGCGGACGATTCCACTCATTTATTCCGTCATCGAAGAACGCAAACTGTACGCGGGAAAACCCACTCTGTGCTCAGGAAAGATCTCTGTTTCGGACCTGGTCCCGGCGGTCGGCCTCGATACGCTGAAGTCGAAAAAGGAACGTGGAAAGGTCTTCGTGGCTGATGCAGTAAGTCTCAACAAAAGGACGTTCAACCCCTCGTTCATGGAGTACTGCAAGACCCCCGGAAACGAACTCTGGGTCATTGAATCTCTGAACCGTGCCGACGACGTCTTCGATGCTTTTCTGGGAAACGCGGACAAGGTCGTCTTCCCCTGCGAAGATGTCCGCAGCAGTTCTGAATTCGGGAAGATCCTCGAGATCTCGGACAACTGCATCCCGCTGCTGATGACCGGAGATGCAAGAAGAAAATGTACCGATCTTGAAAAAGAGGTATCCGACCTGCTTTCCGAAGGATTCGTCAACATCATGGTCGCAGACCTCGACGGTTCTGTCTCAGATGATAAATGGGACAGCCTGATGGACATCTGCGGAGGGCTGATCTCATACAGTCCCAGACGTCAGATCGGCGACAATGCGAGGATCCTCGCGGAGGATGTCTATCCGCTCAACGTTCAATGAATCCGAGAAGGTCGAGAGCGAACTTCGCCACTTTGGAATCGTCCATTTCCTCTTTGTCGGTACCGGGGATGCACAGTGCCCCGAGCCACTTCATCCCGACGGTGTTCGATACGGAGACCATCTCCGAACGGGCATGAGAGAACTCACATTCGGGACTTCCGCCACATAAAAGACCGCAGGCGGAGGTGGGATGCGGACGTGACGCATTCCAATACGGGTTCAGACGGTCGATGAACCTTTTCAGTATGGACGAACAGCCGTTGAAACGTATGGGGGTGGCGAACACCAGAAGGTCTGTGGTCTCCATCTCGCTGTAGAACTGTTCCATGTCGTCATCGTACTCTTTTTCGCCGACATAATCGAGGATGTCATACTCCGTCAGATCGGCAATCCTGACGTCCCAGTCGCTCTGCTGGAATATCGCTTCGAACACCTGGCACATACGGTATGTGTTACCTGTTGTATTCCCGCTTCCGCAGACGATCAGAGCCTTCATGACCCCCTTATCGGACAACAGAGATAAAACCGATACCCTTCCGTTATGACATCTCTGAAATCAAATCCAACAGTCCCAGATGGGGATAACCGTTCATTGTTACTATATACGTTCAACGCATTATTGCCCAAGATAAGGACATGTCAGAAGAATTCACAAAGGTCAAAGCGATGGTGTTCCCCCGCACCACCATAATGGGCCACGGGGTCATCAATCAGACCCCAGACATCTGCAAAAGCCTCCTTTTCGGGCACGAAGGTCTCATCATCACCGGCAAAAACACCGGTGAGGCGGCCGGAGACAAGGTGAGGGACCTTTGCAACGATGCGGGATTCAGCATGTCCACTATATGTACGGGGAACACCACCGAGGAGAACATAAAGGACTGCCTCGAGGCCGTGAAGAAGGCCGATGCCAAATTCATCCTGTCCATCGGCGGCGGAAGCAAGATCGATATCGGTAAGATCGTGTCCAAAGAGTCCGGCATCCCGTTCATCAGCATTCCCACCTCCGTCGCACACGACGGTATCTGTTCTGACCGTGCATCTCTGAAGTGCCAGACAGGCAACAATTCCATTCAGGCGGTGCCTCCTATCGCACTGATCGCAGATACCGAGATCATCGTCAAGGCACCCTACCGTTACCTCGCCTCGGGATGTGCCGACGTCCTTTCCAACTTCTCATCCCTGAACGACTGGGACTTTGCGAGGAAGATCAAGGACGAACCGTTCAGCACCTCCGCATACGCCCTTTCGAAGTATGCTGCGGAGACCATTCTCCACAACGCACCGAACATCAGACCCGGATTCGAAGAGAGCGTATGGCATGTCCTAAAACCCGCCGTCGCATCCGGAACCTCCATGTGCGTCGCAGGCAGCTCCCGTCCCACCAGCGGTTCCGAACATATGTTCTCCCACGCCCTCGACCAGCTCTGTCCCGGAAGGGCCATGCACGGAGAACAGTGCGGGGTCGGTTCGATCATGATGCTCTACCTTCAGGGCGCGAACTGGAAACAGATAAGGGATGCCTTGAAGCAGATCGGCGCTCCGACGACAGCATCCGAACTGAACATGACCGAGGAGGAGATCATCGACGCCCTGTTCATGGCCAACAAGATCAGGAAGGACAGGTTCACCATCCTCGGTGACGAGGGACTCACCCGCAACGCAGCATACAACGTGGCCAAGACCACCGGGGTGATATGATGGCTGATTCCGTTCTGACCATGGTCGCCGAAGAGGATGCCGAAGTGGGAAAATCGTTCATCTTCATGGGCGAACAGATCGAATGCACCGACTGTAAATTCAGCAAATTGTGTCTGAATCTTGAGAAAGGCAGGAAATACGAGATCGTTTCAGTAAGGCCTGTCACCCATGAATGTTTCCTTACGGAAGGACAGGTCCGTGTCGCGGAGGTCGTCAAAACGGACAGGATCGTCTGCGTCGACAAGAAATACGCCATCGACGGGTCCCTGATCACATTCTTCCATGCGAACTGCGGACAGCCCGGATGCGAACATTACCACCAATGCAACCCCGACGGAATCCCTGAAGAAGAAAAGGTGAAGGTCGGTGTCGTCAAAGAGAAGGCCAGATGTCTCCTCGGACGCGCAAAGAACGTGGTCACCGTTCAGTGACCAAAGAAAAATGAACGGTCCGACCGTCGGTTTTCAGATCGGAACCGTGTTCAGATAAGTGTTTTCAGAAGTGCCTCGCATCCCGCACGGATGTCCTGATAGGCCTTCTCGTAGTCGCCCGTATAGTATGGATCATCCACGTCACGGTCCTCTCCGACATACGACAGCATCATCGAGATCTTGCCGTCTGGGTCATTGTCAGAAAGGTCCATCAGGGTATCGTAATTGTCCGAGTCCATGGCTATGATGTAATCGAACGAATCATAGTCCCCGGGCTCGAACTGACGGGAGATGTGCCTCTTGTAAGGCACACCGTGGGCGTCCATGGTCGCCATGTCCTCGCGTGCCATGAGTTCGCCCGCAATGTTGTAACCGACCCCGGCCGAGTCGATAATGAAATCCCTGCTTCTCCCTGCGGAGTCCACCAGGTGCCTCATCACGAACTCGGCCATCGGGCTGCGGCACATGTTGCCGTAGCAGATGAAGAGGATCTTCTGCAAATCAGAACTTCTCCCCGGTGATCCTCTCGTACATGTCGACGTAGAGCTTGCTTACCCTGTCGATGATGTCCTGAGGAAGAGCAGGTATGTCGGGTTCCGGAAGGCCCTTCTCACGTGCGTCGTAGAGTGCCTTGTGGTAACCGGTCTCACGGTAGTACTGCCTGACGAATTCCTTGGAGAGTTCCACGATGTTTCCTTTGGCGTACTCCTCAGCGTCCCACCAGCGGTCCTCGTCGAGGGTACCGAAGGTGTCGACGACCATGAGCTTCCTCTGTTTGTCGTATCCGAACTCTTTCTTTCCGTCGACGTGGATGAGTCCCCTCTTGGAGACCTCGTCCGCCATAATCTTGTCGATCCTGAGAACGGTGTCGACGATGGTCTGGTACTCGGCATCGGTGAGTCCGGCCATCTTCTTGGCCTCCTCATCGGTGAGGTTCATGTCGGTGGCTTCCAGTTTGGTGGTGCACTCGACGAAAGGCCTGGGCAGTTTCTCGCCGCGCTTCACTTCGTGTCCGGGCTCGAAACCGAGGTCCTCGGGCTTCACCTTTCCGCTCTTCAGCCTGTCGAGGAGGGATCCTGCGGCGTAGTACCTGCAGATGACCTCGAGGGGGATGAGGTAGTTGGTGGTGGTGTTGTTGATCTTGGAGTAGTCGCGGATGACCTGCACCCTCTCGACATCCATCCTGTCTTTGGAGGGCTCGGAGAGGAAGTGGTTGCGGATACCGTTCTTGTTGAGGATTCCGAACCAGTATTTTGCGGTCCTGCAGAGGGTCTCTCCCTTGTGGGGGACCATGGAGGGGATGATCTTGTCGAAAACGGAAATGTGGTCGGTGTAGGCGAACTCGAGAGTGTTGTCATCGATCGCGTAGACCTCTTTGACCTTTCCAGTCATGATGTGTTGCATAATCGGTCATTGACAGGCTCTTATAAATTCTATGCTTTTCTGAAAACCCGTTAAGATCATTCAAGGAAATGCTATTTCGGAGTGCTGGGTCATTGAGAACCTATCGGTCTGAAGCCTGCAAAACTAAGATATACCGAGACATCCGATGATAACCTGCATATGGACTTCAGCTTCCGCAATATCTTCATGATCCTCTTCGGGATCGTCTTCTCAGGCTTCGCCATTTTCTGGATGTACATGGCGTTCGACCTGGGGGCCCCGTTCCCGGTCCCGCTGTTCGGACTGATCTTCGTCGTGGCGGGATTCACGGTCATAGGTATGGGTATCCGCGGCATCATAAAGGGTACCTCTGTATGCGAAGAGCCTGTCCCCCTTTCCTACGAGGAATATCAGAAGACCCAGGAAAAGGCAAAAAGGAAAGAAAATGAGGATCCGGATGCCAGCCGTCTTTCGACAGACAACCGGCACTGAATCCTCTTGCAGTTTCATTCGGCGGCAGGAGCTGCGCTGTTGTTCTTCTTCTTTCCGATGAGCAGGACCACTGCGAAGACGATGATCGAAAGCGGCATCGAAACGATCAGCGGGTCGCAGAAGGAGATGTTGCTGTCGAAGAGCACCGCGTTTCCGGTGATCCATTTGCAGATCGGCAGGAAGACGGACATCGATTTGTTGATGAAAAGAGCCCAGAACAGGTATGCCACAGTACCCACAGAAATACTCCAGATGGCAGCGACCTTGTCGGGCCTTCCCTTGGTGTAGAGTCCGTGGACGAAACTGGGCAGCAGGGCGGCTGCAGTGATTCCCATGAAAAGAGATGTCGCCTTGGCGATGATGTCGTTGGGCATGATGTAACAGTAGATGACGACCATGACCATCATCACGGCGGTGACGATCCTGTTGACACGGACATTGCCCGAATCGGCCTCACGCCTCTTCCTCTTGTTCTCCGCAAGGGTGTAGAGATCGTAACCTCCGGCGGCCCCGATGGTGTGCATCAGAGCACTAATAGTTGATATGCTGGCACATACGAGGCTCAGCAGGAACAGACATACGAAGAAGTCCCCTCCGAAGTATCCGTCGAACAGTTCGAGGATGAACTGGGGGATGATGAAATCGGTACCCATTGTCACATACTGCGAAGCGGTCTGCCCGTGTTCGTTGAAGAAGAACACGTTGCTGAGGGCACCGCAGGTGTATGCGGACCCGACGATCACAAGCATGAAAATGCTGCCGATGATGAGAGACCTGTTGAGCATCTTGTCGTCCTTGGCGGACATGAACCTGACAATGAGCTGAGGCTGGGTCAGGACGCCGAGTCCCACTCCCATGAGGAAGGTGGTGACGACCAGCATCCATTCGCTGGAACCGAAACTGGCTACATTGGTCCATCCGTTGAAACCGTCCATGGTCCCGGGAGATATGGTGGCAATGCCGTCCTCCCACATGGAGGTGAGCTGTTCGAATCCGTGGGTGAATCCGCCCAGTTCCAGTCCGGTGACGGCAAAGATGACGACCATTCCGGCGAACATGACCCCGGCCTGAAGGGCGTCGTTGTACATGACGGCGATGATACCTCCGTACACGACATAGACGCCGACGATGATCGAAAGGATCACAAGAATGGCATCGTAGTAATCGGTGAGTCCGGTGATGACTGCTACCGAATTCACACCGCCTTTCAGGACGGCGGCACAGTAGATAGGCATCATCACGATAATCAGAATGGCTGTAAAGGCACGGATACCTTTGGAATGATACATCTTTCCCAGAAGGTCCGCGAAGGTCTGGGCACCCAGCTTTTTTCCGATGCGGCGGGTGCGGGGACCGAAGACGAGGAATGCGACGAAAAGACCTACGAACAGGTTGAGGAAACACAGCCACATGACCGTGAGTCCGTGGGTGGCGGCCTGACCGCCGAATCCGATGACCGCAGATGCGGAAAGGAAGGTGGCACCGTAGGAAAGTCCGATGATCAGGGGATTGGTCTTGCTGCGTCCGAGCAGAAAATCCGAATTTCCCTTCGTGTTCTTATAACCGAAATAACCCAGAAGAACCGTGACGACCGCGAAGATTACCAGCATTACGCTGAAGATTGGCAGAGATACGCCGCCCATCACTCGTCACTGTCCTCGCTGAGGTTCTTTGCCCTGAAACCGACCCAGCAGCAGGCGATCACAGTAAGGAAACATCCGACATAGGATGCGATTATCCAAAGGTTTGTAAGTCCGAAGAAAGTCATTCCATCAATCCCGTGCTAATTGTTAGCACATAACACACATTATGTCAACCCGATATATAATAAAGTATGCGATTTGAGATTGTTTTGAATGATTCAAGCTCCGAAGAAAAACACCTCTGCATGCCAGCGGGTATTATGCCCGCTGGCTATTTCATTCGGATTTCAGTACCTGCCTATCACGTAACAGAGTTCCTGGAGATCTGCTTTGACCTCAGATCCTGCAGGACAGGCAGATGTAAGATCTTCCAGGTTCCCATTAAACAGAGCATCGGTCTGGCACATCACACCGGCCCTTTTCTCAAAGACATGCCCGCTCAGGCATTCTGCGGTGGGCTGCAGGACCTCTCCGTCGGAGCCGATGAAAGTGTATCCTGCAAAGGCCTGGTTCCCGATGTATCTGATCCCGCCGTCAAAAATGATGAGACTGGGTTTATGGAACGGGTTGCACCAGAACGGAGCACCGTCATTGTAATCCACTCCGACACCGTCGGTTCCGGCGGTGAATCTCAATGTGTTGATCGAATTGCATTGATCTATTGCGGAATACCGCCCGGTACCGGCGCAATCCAATGTGATCGGGATCGTGAGAAAGATCAGTTTGTCACAGTTGCAGAATGCGCGTTCTCCCAAGGATTTCACGCTGTTCGGGATCACAAGTGAGGTGATGTTCAGATCACGGAACGCATTCGCTCCGATGTATGTGATACCGTCCTCGAACACGATCTCCTTCAGAGAACTCCTGCAGACATACCATGGGGTGTACAGATAGCTGCTGTTGTCCGAGTTATCTGTGAAATTATATCCGATCCCTCCATCAGTGCCGGAACCACGGATGAAGGTGACCTTTTCCAATCCGGACATCTTATCGCAAAGATATCTCGCATCATCTGTACCGAAATTGGTATTGATAGGGAATACCATATTTTTAACCTTACAGTAATTGAACACATCGTCACCGAAATCATGCAAAGTCCCCGGGAAAATGATCGTGTTCGCTTTGCAATTGTAGAAATAATACGATCCGATGTGTGTGATACCTTCATCAAAAGTGATTGTTTCGAGATTGACGGCAAGATTCCAGGGGCACTGTATTGCTGTATCGTGTGAATAACCGCGCAATCCTCCCGGGGTAAAGTGCACGCTTTTAAGTGAGGGGTAATCGTAAATGTCATAGTCATGATTATAAAAATTATACCAACAACTGATTGAGATCGGAACTACAAGGCTCCCGATGTTACACTGGTAAAACATATATTCTCCCAAGTCAACGATATTCGATGCAATTGTTATGTTTTTTACAACACTGGGATTCAGCATCCACGGAGTCCGATTCAGCATATCCGTATCTACATCATGCCAATTGGTATAATCATACGGAACTCCGTTGCCATAAGTGAATAAGAAATTCTGAACGGCATAACAGCCGTCAAATGCGGGATAGGTCTTATTGCCGACGGGATTGAGACTCACAGGAATGGTCAAATCAGTGAGTTTCGTGCAGTTGTAGAAGCAGTGGTTTCCCAACGAACCTACCGTATCGGGGATCACAAGAGAAGTGATGTTCAGCTCGCGGAAGGTGTCAGATCCGATATATTCGGTCCAGTATGCGAAGCTGATATCCTTCAGAACATCTCTGCTCTGATACCAGGGGGTGTTCTGGTACCAGGAATCAAAACCGCTGTAGGCGGCATAGTTGTATCCGCATCCGTTCGTTCCATAAGTGAAATTGATCTTTTCGATGTTGTAACAGCCTGCGAATGCGGGATATAGGTCGGATACCACACTGTTGAGGGAAATGGGAATGATGAGTTCCGTGACGTGTTTCAGGCCCACGAACGCCCAGGATCCGAGCTGAGTGATGTTGTCGCTGATGACGATCTTCGTGATATCGTCGCGATACTCGTACCACGGTGCATGTACATATTCGTAGCTGTACATCTCACCGGACCCGTTTATCTGCAGGATGCCGTCCGAATAGATGCAATATGAAGCATCCGGTCCGCACCATCCGCTCTCCACGACTTCCGCAGAGGAACTATCGGTCTCTGCATGGAGAACAAACAGTACTGTCATCGCAGATGCGATGACAGCCATGATCATCAGAACGGTCCTAAACTTCAAAGAACCGTTCATTGTTAATTTTCTGTAAATATTACCATCTCCGTTTTGAAAGATTTTCTGTAAATATT